>CAYZGY010000175.1:11545-11767 GCA_964478085.1 uncultured Planctomycetia bacterium | reverse complement strand
TGTTGAGGTAGAGGTGGTCGCCTCGAATGAGGATCGAACTGTGTGCTGCGTCATGAGACCAGATCCCGGCTCCCTCCGTCAGGTCGAAGAGCCAGACGATGTCGGCATCGAGAGACCCCGGCTCAAGTGCCGCTCTATTCGACGGGGTCATCTGCCGCCCTTCGGCTCGAAACGGGCCGTCGTTACCGTCGGCGAGCCCCTTCACATCGAGACCCAGCACCC
>CAYZGY010000175.1:0-11535 GCA_964478085.1 uncultured Planctomycetia bacterium | reverse complement strand
CTCGCCCCGATTGTTGACGACATACGCACGCTCGCCTTCGATGGTCGCGGGCGACGAAATACCGCTGTGGGGCCAGTCGAAGAACCGATCTTCGCTCCGCTTCGGCACGACGAGCTGCCAGTGAATCCGGCCGTCGCTCTGATCCAAGCAGAGGAGCACGCCGCGATCACCGACGTGCTTCGGATCGCGAGGACGACCGTTATTCGTGCCGATGAATATCCGACCGCCGGATACGACTGGAGTCGAGTGGGACTGAGTGCCGAGCTCGACGACCCAACGGACGTTCGCCTTCGTGTCGGGATCGAAGGAATCGACAAGCCCGGTCTCTGACGAAACCTGATTGCGAGTCCAAGCGTGCCCCCATTGCGCTGAGCTCGAGGAGAACAGCGGCATGGGGACTATCACCAAGAGTGCCGAGAGGCGCGGGAAAATCGACATGAGACTCCTTTCTGTGCACAGCAGGAACCTACGGCGACGAGGACGCGCGACGCCGTGACCATGGTCACGGCTCGTGAGCGGCGCGGAGTGCGACAAATAGACCATCATTCGAAAGTCCATGCCGAGGGAACCAACATGAAAAAATCCTGCCGACTCGCGACCGCGACGACACTCGTCACTCTCATGATCTCCTCTCTCGTAGCTTCGTCGCAGGACACGACCGTCACCCCGGAGGACATCCTGATCGCCGACTTCGAAGCCGCCGACTACGGCGAGTGGAAGATCGAAGGCAAAGCGTTCGGCAAGAGGCCCGCGCGCGGAACGCTCGAAGGTCAGCAAAGGGTCACGGGCTACGTGGGTAACGGACTCGCGAACTCGTTCCTCGGCGGTGATCGTCTGACGGGCCGCCTCACCTCTCCCGAGTTCACGATCGAGCGCGACTACATCAAGTTCCTCATCGGTGGCGGTGGTCACAAGGGCAAGACCTGCATGAATCTCCTCGTCGACGGTGCGGTCGTCCTCTCGGCGACGGGTCCGAACACGAAGCCCGGCGGAAGTGAATTCCTCAATTGGGAGAACTGGGATGTCCGCGAGTATCGAGGGCGCGAGGCGGTCCTTCAGATCGTCGACGCCGCGTCCGGTGGCTGGGGACACATCAACGTCGACCAGATCGCGCAGAGCGATACGCAGGCGAAGAAGAAGCCGTTCGTTCCCCCGCCGCCACCCGGCCGGGCCCCTCCGCTTCCCGAGGTCGCTCGTGAGATCGAAATCACGGGCAAGTACCTGTTACTCCCCGTCTCGAATCGAGGGAAGCGGGGCCGGCTGAAGGTTACCGTCGGGGATCACCTCGTCCACCATCTCGACTGCGATTTCCCTCCGACGCGGTCCTCGATCGATTGGTGGCCCTACCTCGACATGTCCGAATTTGTTGGCAAGACGGCGAAGATCGTCGCAAGTGCCGCGCCGGAGATCTTGGAGCTCCTCGAGTCGAGTGACGAGATGAGACACCTCCAGCCGCTCTATGACGAGTCCCTCCGCCCGCAGTTTCACATGAGCCAGATACGAGGCTGGAACAACGATCCGAACGGGATGTTCTATCACGACGGGGCGTATCACTTCTTCTGGCAGTGCAATCCGGCGGGGCGCGGCTGGGCCAACATGTACTGGGGTCACGCGACGAGCTCGGACATGGTGCACTGGACCGAGCACGACCGGGCGCTGCGACCTTACGGCGGCAACGTCGAGAACCGGCATCCCAAAATGGCGGTTCGCAACTGCTTCTCGGGCAGTGGAAACGTCGACCTTAACAACACGTCCGGTTGGCAAAAAGGAAGCGGAGAGACGCTCGTCCTCGCGTTCACCGATACGGGATGCGGCGAGTCCTTAGCTTACTCGAACGACCGCGGCAAGACGTGGACCTACTACGACGGCAATCCCGTCATCCGACATCGAGGTCGAGACCCCAAGCTGATGTGGTACGCGCCGAAACAGCACTGGGTGATCGCGGTCTACGACGAGGACCCGAAGGTCGGGAGGAACATCGCGATCTACAGCAGCAAGAATCTGAGAGAGTGGAAGCTCGAGAGCAAGATTCCCGGCTACTACGAATGCGCAGAAATTTTCGAGCTGCCCGTCGACGGTGACCCGAATCGGACAAAGTGGGTGATCTTTGCGGCGGACGCGCAGTACGCAATTGGATCTTTCGACGGCAAGACGTTCACGCCGGACCATCGAGGAAAGCACCGTGTCCACTGGGGCGCCTACTACGCGTCGCAGTGCTTCAGCAACAGCCCCGACGATCGAGTCGTACAGATCGGTTGGGCGCGAATCGACATCCCAGGTATGCCGTTCAATCAAACTTTCACCGTCCCGACGAACTTGACGCTGCATACGACCGAAGACGGCGTTCGGATGGCCGCCCGTCCGATCCGGGAGCTCGAGAAGCTCCGCAAGCCGCACCCGAAATCCGTTTCCAACAAGCCGCTCCGGGAAGGCTCCCCGACAACGACGATCGACGTGCGAGGTCAGCTGTTCGACATCGTCGTTCAGGTGAAGAGAGGCGACGCCGAGAAGGTATCGTTGCGCTTCGGTGAGAACAGGGTCACCTACGACTTCGTCCGCCAGACCCTCGACGAGATGCCGCTTCGCTCGAAAGAGGGAAGGGTGAGGTTTCGCGTTCTGGTCGACCGTCCGATGTACGAGGTCATCGGCGGTGGCGGTGCCTGCTTCAAGACGAGCGGCAGGCGCGACATGGGTAAACCCTACGAGAGGATCAGCCTGAGCGCGGAGGGTGGATCGCTGACGGTGGAGGCTCTCAGAGCCTACGGGATGAAATCAGCCTGGAGGCGGAAATGATCCTCCTCAGAGAAAAACGTATCGGCTCGTGGAGTTCGGAATCCCGCCTCCGTGATCACGATCACACTTCCGCGCCGAGAGGCCTCGTAGGATGCACACAAACCCAGATCAAGAGGCCAACGCCATGTCGCCCGATCCTCCCGAAAGCTCGGAATTCGAGACCCTTCGACGAGAACACAAGGAGATCGATCGCGAGGTACAAGCCTTCGAGGAGCTTCGACTGCGAGACTGGCAAACGCGGCCGAACGCCGTCGAGGTTCTGCAAGCGCGGCTCGAGAGCTTCCGCGATCGCCTCCAAGTGCACTTTGCTCACGAGGAGCTGGGCGGATTCTTTGAGCAGCTCATCGAGGTCTCACCACAGCGCGTGCGCGAGGTGACCCGCCTCGAGGAGCAACACGGCGAGTTCCGAGCCCGACTTGCGGTCGTCGCAGAGGCGCTCTTCGCTGACGTCGACGGATCATCACTCCCGGAGGTGATCTTTCGATTGCATCGATTCGCCGAGAGCTTCCGGAAACACGAGGACGCGGAGAACCGCCTCCTCGCCGAGTCGCTCAACGACGATATGGGCTCTCCAGACTGAGTCAGGCGGATGTGTGTCGCCCGCGTCCGGCTCAAGAATAGCGCACCCCCATGTACTCGGGCGAGTAGAGCACTTTCGAGAGCCGATCGACGTCGACAAGCCCCGATCGTGTCAGGCGTATCTCGTCCTCTGTGAGCTCGATCCAGCCCGCTCGCGCGAGCTCGACGAGGCGATCCGTCACCGGCGCGAACGCCCGGTCACCGAATCGCCGACAGAGCCTGCGTCGATCGACACGACCCGTCTTCAATCCGAGGATGAGTTCTCGAGTGAAGCGTTCGTCGGTGCCGAGTCGACGTGCCCGGCGAACCGGAAGGTCTCCCTGGTCGATCAGATCTTCGTACTCGCTCATCGAAGACGCGTTTTGGAAGTGAGTTCCATCGAGATACGAGAAGGACGCGACACCGAGCGCGAGCATGTCTCCGCCGTGCCAGAGCTCATGCTGATACTCGAAGCGATAGCGAGACGGGTCGAGGACTGCTGCGTATCCGTTGACGATCGTGTATCCCGCAGCCTCAAGCTGGTCGAATGCGTACAGAGTTCGCTCGCGGCTCGACCGCATACTAGGAACACGTCCTCGGGCTCGATCGGCAACGAGGTCTCGATGAAGTCGCGTGTTGTAGGGAATCTCGAGCTGGTAGACCGTGACGCTGTTTGGGCCGAGGGCCACGATTCGACGGACGGAGTCCCGCCACGACTCCTCGCTCTCGCCCAGGAGTCCGGCGATGAGGTCGAGGTTGAGCCACTCGAAACGCTCGCGCTCGAGAATCATACGCGCCCTCAGGATATCGGCGACGGTGTGCACACGACCGTTCCGCTCGAGCACTTCGTCGTCGAAACTCTGCACGCCCATACTGACGCGCGTCACTCCGATCTCTCGCATGGCAGTGACCCTCGCGGCGTCGACGGACTTCGGCGCGCACTCGAATGTGAACTCGGGAGTACGATCGAGCGGCAGGTGACGGTTCAGACCTGCGCCGAGCTGTCGGATGGTCTTCGGACTGAGTAGCGATGGAGTTCCGCCGCCGAAGTAGACGAAAGAAACGGGCCGGTCCGCGAGTGCCGGTTTGCGGGCGTAGAAACTCGCCTCCTCCACCACCCGATGGGAATAAGATCTCATCTGCTCCTCGGAGCGCCCGGCATACGAGAGGTAGTAGCAGTAGTCGCACTTACGCTCGCAGAACGGAATGTGAACGTAAAGGCCGAGCGGCCGACCCGCACCACTCGTTTCGAGTACCTCGCCCACGTGAGAAACACCTGCGCCGCTCCAAGTCGAAAACGGCGGGTATACGGCGACGAATCGGTTGCCGGCAGCTGCACCCGAATTTCCGTTCGCGCGACCCCGCAACGGACTCATTCGATTCGGTTGACTCTCGGGAATCATAGGCACCTCCAGTGAACCGTCAGATGACAGCTCGAAGCAGTTCGAGTCCGTGACCCTCGTCACAGCATCGATCCATCTCTCGGGATGGCCGACCGCCCGCGACGCCGTGTAGCGATCTTCGTCCACCTACTGCGACGTGAGATTTGTGACTTCGGTTACGGTACACGCGACGCGCATCGACGAACCTTGCCGGAAAATCAGGCTAATTGACATGATCCGACAGAGCAGCCAGAGAACGCGGCGAGGAGGCCTCCTTCTGAGCGCAGTCACGACCCTCACCGTGTTCACTGCCCGTGTCCCTGCCGAAGACACGATCGCAGACAAGACACTCGTGGCCTGGGTCCAGCTCGACTCTCTCGATCAACGCGGTGGCAGCGCCCTCACGATCGAGAAAGACGGAGGCGTATTTGATGGCATCGTCTTCGGCGAGATCGCTGCTCGGCGCTGGATGGCAGGCAGCGACTTCCACCGTCGCACGCAAAAGAAACAATCCGCTCTGGCTGCGGAATCGGCTCCTTCGGGGAGCATGGTCCAGATAGCGATCACGTACGCGAAGCGGCGCATCACCGTGTATCGCAACGGAGCCGTCTACGCCACCTTCGATACGAGCCCGGCCGTGCGTTTCGGGACAAACTCCCGTGTGGTGATGGGACTGCGTCACCTCGACGCCGCGACTGGCAATTCCTACTTTCGAGGCCGTATCGAAGACGCACGGATCTACGGCGAGGCCCTGGATCGCGCCACGATCGAGTCTCTCGAGCCCGACAAGCCCTCGGCGCTCGCGCCGCTAGCCTGGTGGAACTTCGAAGACGGCAGTGCTCGAGACCTCATAGGAGCGTTTCCCAGCAGCACGTTGGTCGGCGACGCACGAATCGACGATGGCAAGCTGTGCCTCGGGAAGGAAGGAGCGTACCTTGTCGCGTCTCCGACTGCTCCGAGGTCCGTTCGCAAGATGGCCGCGACAGCGGAGATCGCCCGTGTCGCTCGCGAACTACGCGAAAAGCTCCTCAGGGACCCGCATCGACCGGGCTACCACTTTGTCGTACCCGAAGGTCGTTGCATGCCGTTTGATCCCAACGGCGCCATCTTCTGGAAAGGACGTTATCACCTCTTCTACATCTTCCAGGATCATCGTGGACACAACTGGGGTCACGTCTCGAGCACGGATCTCTTCCACTGGCGCCACCACCCGACCGGGCTCACATCGGGCATGTTCAGCGGAAACTGCTTCGTCGGTCGAGATGGCCGCCCGACGATTTGCTACCACCAGGTGGGCCAGGGAAACGCGATGGCCGTCGCGCTCGACGAGGACCTGAACGAGTGGAAGAAGCTCGCGTCGAATCCGATCACGCCGAAGACGATTCCCGGCGACTCGCACCACGGCAAGTATCGCTCGTGGGATCCCTTCGCGTGGGTCGAAGGAGACACCTACTACGCGATCTTTGGTGGGAAACGACCCGCGATCGCGAAGGCGGAGGGACTCGCAGGCCCTTGGTCGTACACGGGAGACCTGCTCGCGCACGCCGTCGACGGAGTCTCGATCAGCGAAGACATCTCGTGCGCCGATTTTTTTCGTCTGGGCAATAAGCACATGCTCCTCTGCATCAGCCACCGGCTCGGCTGCCGTTACTACCTCGGTGACTGGAAGGACGAGGCGTTTTTTCCGGAATCTCACGCAAAGATGAGCTGGGTCGACAACTCTTACTTCGCTCCCGAATCACTGCTCGATGACCGCGGCCGGCGGATCATGTGGGCTTGGATCTTCGACCGTCCCCGCTTCAAGACGCGCATGGACTACGGCTGGTCGGGAACGATGAGCCTGCCACGAGTCCTCTCCCTCGCAAAGGACGGCACGTTGAGAATGCAGGTTCCCGAAGAGATCGGAAGACTGCGATACGCAGGTCAGAAGCTCCGGAACATCACGATCGCTGCCGATTCGGAATCGGTTCTTGAAGAGGTCCACGGAAACAGCATCGAGCTTCTCTTAGAATTCGACGCTCCGGACGCCTTGCAGTACGGATTACGAGTTTGTCGTTCGGCCGACGGCGAAGAGCAGACAACGATCTTCTTCGATGCGAAAGAGAATTCCTTGAACGTCGACACCCGTGCCTCGAGCAAGACCGATGGACCCAAGGGCGTCGAATCGGCGCCCTTCTCGCTGACGACCGGAGAGTCACTTAGCCTGCGGGTCTTCGTCGACAAGTCCGTCGTGGAGGTTTTCGCTAACGATCGCCAGGCGGTGATGCGGCGAGTCTATCCTTCACGCACAGACAGCGTCGGCGTCTCTCTCTTCTCAGTCGGAGGAACGGTTCGCGTCGCGAAGCTGGACGCCTGGAAGATCGCGCCGTCGAATCCGTACTGAGTTCGAATCAACGTCCGGACCACAGACCGGCGAAGCTCGCGGGGTCTCGACGACAGCGAACGGCCCCGCCTGAGAGTACCGTCCTTTCTCGAATTCTCGCTACCCGAGCTTCGAGCGCACCGTGACCAGGATCTCCGCCGCCGCGTCGAGAAGATCGGAGCGGAACGCAACCGCATCCTCATTCGACCTCCTTGGTCGCAAGACGAGCAATCCTCGCTCTCGGGAGAGAGGGTGATCGTCGACACCAATGACGACGACGCCCAGCGGAATCGGCTCACCGCGGCCGAGATCGAGGCGCTCTTCGCAGTAGACGAATTCGTCGCCGTCGTCGACCTCCGCGCAGGCCCCCCGCACGGCTTGAACGGCAGGGCAACGCGCGGAGCAGCCGCCTCCCCACACGGGGAATACGTCCCAGCAGCGGCTCAAGAACCAGCCGGCTCCGACGATCTCGCGAGCCGCACGATTGAGGTACAGAATCTCCATTCCGCTCGTGACGACGGCACAGGCGTCCGCAAGAGTCTCAAGAAACACCCATCGAGCGGTGACACCGAGTTGATCCAAGACGACCTCTTCTTCGAGAACGGCACGTTCTCGATAAAATGCCGAGGGTGTCGAAACGTTTCCTGCAAGGAGACGCTGTCCATCAGACCGAAACACAATCGGGCTACGAGATCTCGAGCGGCACTTCCCCGAGACGCTGAACGACGCCCACCGTGGTCGTAAACACGTGCCCGAGCTCTCGCAAACGTCGCACCAAGTCCTCCGAACGGTTCGCGGGAATCGATATCAAGAGACCGCCCGAGGTCTCTGCATCGAAAAGAACCGCGTCGAGCCAAGGGCTCACGGAACAAGACCAGGAGACGTCTCCCTCGAGGGAGCGCCGGTTGCGAATCTCGCCCCCCGAAACGAGTCCTCGTAGCGCGAGTTCGCGAACGCCAGGAAGAAGCGGAATGTGCTCTGCAGAGAACTCCAGCGAAACGCGCGATGCTCGCGCGAGATGGAGTGCGTGACCGAGGAAACCGAAACCGGTCACGTCGGTCGCGGCATGAGCGCCGAACTCGATCATCGCGGAGCTCGCGTCTCGATTGAGTGTCGACATCGACGCGATCGCCTCTCGCGTGTCCTCGGTTCCGATCTTGCGCTTCTTGATCGCCGTCGAAACGCACCCGGTACCCAGCGGCTTCGTCAAGACGAGCGCGTCTCCCTCCCGTGCGCCGGAGTTCGAGATCCATCGGGCCGGATCGACCGTTCCCGTGACCGCGAGCCCGAACTTAACCTCTCGATCCTCGACAGTATGACCGCCGACGATAACGGCGCCCGCTTCCGCGACCTTCTCCGCCCCGCCGGCCAGGATCTCTCCGAGAACCTCGAGTGGCAATTCCTTGTTCGGGAAGCCGGCGATATTGAGAGCCGTGACCGGTCGAGCGGCCGTCGCGTAGCAGTCGCTCAGCGCGTTTGCCGCGGCGACGCGCCCGAACGTACGCGGGTCGTCGACCATGGGAGGAAAGAAATCGACCGTCTGGACGATCGCGAGGTCCTCTCGGAGCCGATAGACCCCTGCGTCCGAAAAGCTCGAGTGTCCCTCGATCAAATCGGGATGTGAACTCGACGGCAGCGATTCGAGGACCTGCACCAGGTCACTCTCAGGGAGCTTGGCCGCTCATCCACCGCACGCGGCGAACTTCGTCAAGCGGATGTCTTTCTTCTTGAGGAACATCGGAATCGATCGCTGGCTGCCCGACTTCTCTCAACAGAGAGGCTTGAGAAGTGTCAATGTCCTGCCGACTATCTGAACATGACCGCTCGCCGCAAGTGCCGACAATCGTCTCGAAACGACCTCTCGGACGGTCCCGATCGAATCGGCCATCTGCTCACGGGTCGGCAGTCTCTCGATCACCCGCGGAAACTCCTTCTCGTGATCGCAGACGCTGTAGGAATCGCGGACGAGAAACTTCCACAGCCGTGTCGTCGTGTCCTCGAACGAGAGCTGCTCGACAAGAGAGGTCATGGTTCGCAGTCGCGTCACGACGCCGCCGAGAATGAGAAGCGTCAACTGGGGATCCTTCGCGAGCAGAGCGAGCAGCTGATCTCGCGGCAAGCTCGCGACGAGGCAGTCGGTCTCGGCGACGAACGTCACGGGATAGCCGCGACCGTCGAAGAACGGCACGGCGCCGACCATCTCTCCAGAAATGGCTCGATGGAGGACACGTTGCCTTCCCTCGGTCGATGTCTTGACGAGAGAGGCCGTACCCGAAACGACGAAATGAAGCGACTCGCACGGCTGGCCGATAGTGAAGAGCCGAGATCCCTTCGCCAAGACAGTCTGTCGAGCCAGGTGCGCGATGCGGTCACCGAGCCCGGCGAACAGGGTCTCCTCCGACAGAAAGCTGCTCAGCTCTTCACGCGAGAGCTTCGACGGGAGTCCGCGTTCTTTGTGTTTCGTCGATCCCCGCATCGAGGGTCCGCCTTTCTCTGATGATCCACGGCTCGTCTGGCCGTCGGTAAGCGGCGTTGCACCAACAGGATACCACAAAACATGATAAAACGACCTTTTTATCCTCAATCAAAGTGTAGGCCCGAATAACGACAGCCTGGAGCGACCCGCTCTCGGCGCGGGAAGGAATCGGCGGGATCAAGCAAGCGGGGGCAACCACGGGCCCAGCCGCGGCCGGGAGAAGCCCAGCCGGAATCGTGACCGACGTCACGGAGGCCCGTCGATGAATCGGCGAGAACAGGTTCTGCCCCATCGAACCCAGCTTCTTCCTCGAGCGCGCCGCGAAGATCGCCCGACATCGCGGCCCCTCCGATCAGACGAACAGGACCGAGCATGCGCCGCCCAGCCACGATCTCACGACTGCCACCGCAGAGACGCTCCATCCGTGGACGGACGCTCTTGCTCCTCGCTCCTCTGATCGCAGCATTCCCTGTCTCGCAGCGATCTCTCGACGCGTCGGACTCTGTCCGTTACCACTCCCCGTTCGACATCGCGTACTCCGCGGACGGAAAGACACTCGCGGTCACGGATCGCACGGCCGAATCCGTCGTCCTCTTCGACACGGCTGAAGAGCGACCTCGCAGAAGTGTCCAGCTCCGAGGACAGCCGACGGGGCTCACCTGGGACGGAGCGACGCGGCTATTTGTCGCGGAATACGATGCGAGCACGGTAGCCGAGATCGACACTTCCGCGGGCAAGGTCCTGCGTCGGCTGACCGTCGGGCTCCGTCCGTTAGGAATCGCGATCGCGACTCGTCGACGACTTCTCCTATCGGCCAACACGGTAGAGAACGACGTCTCGATCGTCGACCTCCGAACTGGCGAGGAGCGTTCGCGCATCGCCGTCCCCCGTGAGCCGTACTTCGTCGCCCTCACACCCGATGAACGCTCGGCCATCGTCGGCAACCTGCTCCCTGCAGGCAGCGCTGAAGACCCGAGACTCGCAGCTGTGGTCTCCGTCATCAAGCTAGACGGGAATGCCGATTCCGTAGATCTTCGACTTCCCCCGGGGTCGACGTCGGTTCGAGAAATCGAGATCTCGACCGACGGTCGCTGGGCGTACGTGGTTCACACACTCGGTCGATTCAACGTTCCGGCAACGCAACTGGATCGCGGCTGGGTCAACACGAACGCGCTCAGCATCGTCGACCTTCGTCGTGAGGAAGTGCACGTCACGGTATTGCTCGATCACCCGTTCGAAGGTGCCGCCGACCCTTGGGGAACGGCGCTTTCACCCGACGACTCGACCCTCTGGCTGACGCAGCGCGGAACGCACGAAATATCACGCATTCGCATTGCGGCTCTTCACAAGCTTCTCTCAGGAGATCTGCCAGAGGCTCTCACGAGCGGAAACGCAGCCGACGCGAGAAACCGTACGGTCTGGCACGAAATCCGAGACGATCCGACCCGAAGGTCGGACCTCGTCAACGACTTGAGCGCACTTCACGTCGGAGGTCTCGTGGATCGATTCCGACTTTCCGGGAAGGGTCCCCACGGACTCGCGATCTCGCCCGACGGCGGCCGACTCGCGGTCGCTCAGTACTACTCCGGCAGCGTAGCCCTCGTCGCAACGGGTACGGGAAGGGTTACGAAGAGCTTGTCGTTAGGCCCTTCCCGAGAGGCGGATCCAGCTCGACGCGGAGAGATGATCTTTCACGACGCGACCGTTTGCTTCCAACGTTGGTTGAGCTGCTCAACCTGTCATCCCGACAACGGGCGGACGGACGGGCTCCGCTGGGATCTTCTCAACGACGGCCTCGGGACTCCACAACGGACACGGTCGCTCCTGTGGAGTCACCGAATTCGACCGACCACAGCGCGAGGCGTGCGTGCCGGCATCGAGGAGTCCGTACCCAAAGGTCTGCTCTTCCTTCTTCATACTCCAGATAAGGAGCTTGTCGCTCCTCTCATCGCCTACTTGACGAG
>CAYZGY010000174.1:0-11773 GCA_964478085.1 uncultured Planctomycetia bacterium | reverse complement strand
GGAGTGAGCGGCCATGCAAGATCTCAAGTATGGTTTCTCGAAGGCAGAGTTTCGTTAGGCTGAGATTTGCGCGCTACTCCCCGATCTCCACCACCCGTGACTTCCCCGATCCCGCGCGCGAGAGAGGATCGACCGCGAGGAAGGCGGTCTCCTCCGAGACGATTCCGAACGCGAGCGCGATGCGCCGAATCTCATCGCGCAACTCGGGTCGCTCGATGAGCTCGTCACGCCGACGTAGCTCAGCAATTTGCCGTCGAGCCCACAGAACCGAGACGGCGGGGTGGTGTCCCCCCTCGTTGACGGGGATGCGGAACGACTTCTCCTCGCCGTCGACGAGACCCGTCACGACGACGGCTCCGTCCGCCGCGTCGGCATCGCCACTAGCTGCGTAGCGTCCGACGAGATGGAGAGGGCGTCCGAGGAAGACGTCGGAAATCGACGAGGGCAGGACATCACGAACGCGAAAGCTCGTGAACTCGAATCGCGGATTCACGAGTGCCGGTCGCAGGGCTTGACGAAAGTACCGATCGATGCGCGAGACGGGATTCTCCCCGGGCGGCACGATCGCAACCGCCCCGTCGAGCCGACGCGTGAGGTCGACCATCGCCGCGCGTTGCACGTCAGGCCCGACGCCGAGAGCAAAGAAGCCACCGATCCTCGAATCGCCGGCACCGACGAGACTCGTTTGCGAGAGCCTCGTGAGCGCGTGGCCGCTTCCGATCACCACGATCACCCGTCGTCGCCCCGGCGATGGCGGCGTCGACATCGCCAAATGGAGGGCATCGACCGCGTTGCCCCCGGCACCGGTAACCTCTTCCATGAACGAGTTTCCCGGCCCGGCGCGCACCGCGTCCGGCAGCCGCTTCATCTTGGGCGAGGGGCGCGACGGCAGCATGATGAGACGGACCAGGTCACGGTCCCCCAAAAGCCCGAGCGCGTGCTGGAAGCTCGCCGTGCACAGACCGAAGACGGCGTCCCGCTCCTTGATCGGAGTGTCGTCGCCCCCGAACGGGTCGAGAAGAAACACCACGTCGAGCGGCACGCGCGCTCTTCGCTCGAGCTCGGCGGGGGGGTAGAGCATCAACGAGAAGTAGCCGCCGTTCTGATCACCATGCGTCAAGATGCTCGATTTCGTCTCCTCGCCCGCTACTCGGTAACGCAGCACGAAGTCGCGATTCGGAATCGCGTCCTTCGCGACGAGCTCGACGCGTGCGCGCGAGTCGCCGTTCCGCTCGATCGTCGCTTCCTGCGTCGGCAGCTCGAACTCCTCGATGGACACTCCGGCATCGACATCGACGCTGATCTTGATATTGCGACCATCGCGCCGTTCGGCGATCTCCGGATCGGCGCTCGCCATTCCCGCGAGCGCGCGCATCGGAAAGACGAACTCGTGCCAACCGCCCTGGTAGCCGATCGTTCCGTAGTATCGCATCGAAACCGTGATGCGCTTCTTCGGCTCGACGTTCGCGACCTTCTGCGTGAACACGGTGCCACGGCTCTCCGAGAGGAGAGTCGCGACGATGCCCTGGCGTTTCGCCGCAGCGTAGATGCGCTCGGCCTCGATTCGCTCGCGCACGATTCCGCGGATCTTGCGATCGCCGATCTCGAGGATGAACTCCTGCGCGGCAGCGTCCCGAGGAAGGGGGAACGCGTAGAGAATCTCGATCGTTTCGTCGAACGGATTGTCGAATCGCTGACCGACGTCGACGCTCGCGACGTGGCCACTGACCTGCGCAGCGACCGAAGTCCCGACAAGAGGCAATACGATGAGCGAGTCGTCTTCACCACGCGTGAAGAGCTCTCCGCGCCCGAGCGATCTCGGATTCGCGAACCGACTCGACTCCCCCACTACGCCGCGCGGAGAGGCTTCGATGATCCAAAGCTCCTCGCCGGTCGGGTTGATCGTTTTGTCGGCTTTTTTCCGCTGAGACGGCTCCGTTCCGACCGTCTTCGGCGCCTCCGAGTCCTCCGTCATCCCCGACTCGCCCTCCGAGTCGTTCTTCGCGCGCAAGGACGGCCCACCGGTCACGGCACCCTCGTTCGGCTGCATGATCTGAGTCGCACAGCCGAAAAGGAGCAGGCTCGATCCGGTCAGCAGCGGTGTCAGAAGACTCCTCATCGATCACCTTCCTCCGTTCGCGACAGATGAACCGTCGCCTCGATCGACTTTCCGTCGGCATCACCCGAAGCGATCAAGCGTGCTTGATAACTCACGGGAACGGCCTCTTCGATGAAGAAGTGTACTCGGGCGACGCGCGTGCGCCCCTTCGGGAGATCGCCGCTCGCGCGAAAGGCCGCGAGGACGACGCGCTCCGTCGGCTCGAGCAGCGCCTTCGGATCGTAGAACGGCGGCTCGCGATACGCTTCGTGCTCTCCGCCTTCGATGCCGACGATCTTGGCGGTCCCGCCGCTCGTCGTCACGTCGACTTGCCAAGCGCCGAGCGCGACTTCTTTCGAATCGACGAGGATGTCCATCGACTCGAAGCGCTGCGCCGTGACGTGCGGCGACGCGACACTCTCCTGCGCGACCACGGGAGCTTCCATGCCGAAGAAGCGCAGAAGCCCGAAGATCGTCAGCGTGAAGATCGTCGCACGCAGGAGACGCGTCGAAGGTGACATCACTCGTCGCCTCCCGACGGATCGAGCGCGACGACTTCCCGCGCAATGGCGTTCGCGTCGTCGACGTTGATCTGTCCTTCGCCCGTGAAGTCCCAGGTCTCGGGAGGCGCTTCGCCACCCTCGAGTCGCTTCGCGAGGACGAACGCGTCGAGGATGTCGACGCGTCCGTTGCCGTCGATGTCCTTCGCCGAAGCCTCGGGTCCGAACCAAGTCAGCCGACCGATCCAAACGACGACGGCGACGATGAGGATCGCGGCCCACATGCCGTAGCGCGGTCCCGAGCCCGGCGCGGCCCCAGCAGGACGTGAATCAGCGGAGCGCGACTCGCGGGCGGCGCGCTCTTCGGCGACCCGAGCGGCGGCTTCGTCGAACGAGATGATCGACTCGGTCGAATCCGCGTCGCTCGTCTCGCTCGCTCGATCACCACCGAGCCGCTCGGCCGCTTCGGCCAAGATCGCGGCGTCGAGAGACACGGGCACCTCGGGCACGGGCTCCTCGAGCGCGCGCAGGTCGGCGCGCAGCCGCTCGGGGATCTCGAGCTCGTCATTCCGGGGATCGCGTTCGAAGTCGCTCATCGTCGTCTACTCATTCTCTCCAGCGGGCGAGGCCCGTGAGAAGTTCAGCTCGAATTTGTCTCGTCGTCTCGGTCGAAGTAGCGCCGCGCGCGAGAGTCCTCGCGCAGCGCTCGTAAAGCATTGTGAAGTCGCGACTTGACGGTTCCGGAAGGAATCTCGAGCGCGACGGAGATCTCCTCGAGCGAGAAGTCGTCGACGAAGCGCAGGAGGACGACCTCCCGGTGCACCTCCGAGAGCCCCGCGAGGACGTGCGCGAGCTCCTCGCGCGAATCGGCGCCGGAGCCCGACTCGGTGCCGGCGCGATCGGGCTCCGCCTGGAGCACCTCGTCGTCAACGGGAATGGGACGCTTCTTCTCACGCTGCGTGATCGCGAGGTTTCGGATCGCGGGGTAGAGAAACGTCGTCAGGCGGGCCCGCAGCTCGAACCCCGGAAACTTGCCCAAGAGGTAGCGAAACGTCTCCTGGAGCACATCGAGCGCATCGTCGTCATCACCCGTGAAACGGCGTGCCTGGCGAGCGACCCAGTCGCGATGGCGCGCGTAGAGCGCCTCGAAGGCGGCGACGTCGCCGGCGTTCATCGCGTCGACGAGCTCGAGGTCCGTGCGGGGATCGTTCACCGGCACGCCCCCGTGATCCCGCCAGGAATGAAAACAGGGATCCACGCGTGTGCGATGGATCCCTGTTGAATACTGGTGACCCCAAGGGGATTTGAACCCCTGTTACAAGGATGAGAACCTTGTGTCCTGGGCCTGGCTAGACGATGGGGCCACAATTTTCGAGTTCTTGCCGGCCTGAGTCGCCTCGGGCCTGCCCCCCAATTCGCTTGGGAGAGATGATTCTAAAATCGGCTGCCGAGTCGTCAAGGCTTTCCTGGCGATTTCGAGAGGCGAGATTATCGCCCCTCCCGTTCGCTGCCGATCAGCTGTCGACGACCTCCCAGGCGTGGTAGGAGCTCCGGACGAGCGGCCCCGAAACGACCTGCCGGAAGCCGAGCTTCTCGGCCTCCCGCCCGAGATCATCGAACTCTTCGGGGGGCACGTAGCGGAAGACCTCGAGCTGGCGGTCGGTCGGCTGGAGGTACTGCCCGAGCGTCAGGCAGTCGACCTCGTGCTCTCGCAAGTCTCGGAAGACCTCGAGGAGCTCCTCGCGCGTCTCGCCCAGACCGAGCATCAAGCTCGACTTCGTCAGGAGTGGCTCCCGCCCCTCGCGTGCTCCTCCTTCGCGCTCGGCAGCGACCGCCGATCGCTTGGCATGCTGCAGGACTTCGAGCGACTGGCGGTAGCCGGCTCCCGGCCGCACGCGACCGTAAAGGCGCGGCACGGTCTCGACGTTGTGCGCGAAGACGAAGAGAGGCGACCGCGCAGCGACGCGCTCGACGCACTCCATCGAGCCCTGGAAATCGGGCACGAGCGCCTCGACCTTGCAGCTCGGCAAGAGGCGATCGATCTCGCGAATCGTCCGCGCGAAGGCCTCGGAGCCCTGGTCGGGCAGGTCGTCGCGATTGACCGACGTCAGCACCGCGTAGTCGAGTTCGAGGTCGGCGATGACCTTCGCCACGTTCTCGGGCTCCTGCTCGTCGAGTGGCTCGGGCTTCCCCGTCGCGACCGAGCAGAAGTTGCAGCCGCGCGTGCAGATGTCCCCGAGCAGCATGAACGTCGCCGTGCCGTGCGCCCAGCACTCGCCGATGTTCGGGCACTCGGCCTCCTCGCAGACGGAGTGCAGCCCGTGCTCACGCAGGCGATCGCGCACGAAGCGGTAGCGCTCGTTGTCGGAGAACCGAGCCTTGATCCAGCTCGGGAAGTTCCGGCGCGCCTTCTTCGGGGTCTCGAGGACGGGAAGCGGTCGAAACGACTCCGCAGGACTCGTTGATCGCGCAGGACTTGATCCCGCAGGACTTGATCGCGCAGGACTTGATTCGGAAGAGTTGCCCATGCGGAAGAACGAACCACAGGTCGGGGATGCGGAGAACGCCTCGGCGGACGCCGAAGCGCGTATTCTAACGAGGCTGGCCCTGTTCTGCCCGACCGCTATTGGAAGATCTTGAAGAACATCCCGAGGATTTTCTTAACTCGCGGTGTCAGGAGGGTTTTCTGGTACTCGCTCGAAGCGCGTTTGAAGATCTCGCCCTGCGTCGGGTACGGGTGGATCGTCGAGGCGATCTTCTTGAGCCCGAGACCGTGGGTCATCGCGAGAGCGATCTCGCCGATCATGTCCCCCGCATGCGCGGCGACGAGCGTCGCCCCGAGCATCTGATCGGTCCCCTTCTTGAGGTGGACACGGAAGAATCCCTCGGCTTCCCCATCGAGAACGGCACGATCATTCTCGGTCAGCGGAACCGTGATCGTCGTGACGTCGTGGCCGGCCTCCCGAGCGTCTGCCTCGTAGTGACCGACATGGGCGATCTCGGGGCTCGTGTACGTCGCCCAGGGCATGACGAGAGAGCTGACCTTCGCGCGACCGAAGAAGAGCGCGTTTTGAACGGCGATCTTCGCGTGTGCGTCGGCGGCATGCGTGAACTTGTACCGCGAGCAGATGTCGCCGACGGCAAAGATGCCCTTGTTCGACGTGCGCAGCTTGTCATCGACCTTGACTCCGTGCTTGTCGTAAGCGACGCCGGCTTTCTCGAGACCGAGGCCTTCGACATTGGGAGCACGACCGACCGCGACGAGGATGAGGTCACCCGCGACGCTCGCGCGCGCTCCGTCACGTTCGTAGGGAACGACACGCGCGTCGCCGTTCTTCTCGACGCGCGAGATCATCGCCTTCGAGACGTATCGAACTCCGTCCGCGATCATCGACCGCTGCACGACCTCGGCGGCATCGGCATCTTCACGAGGTAGCACGTGCTCCGCGCGATCGAGGATCGTCACCTCGGTGCCGAAACGCGCGAACGACTGCGCCATCTCGCAACCGATCGGCCCGGCGCCGATGACGATCAGACGCTTCGGCAGCTCGGTGAGCGTGAAAATCGTCTCGTTGTCGAGGTAGCCGGCTTCCTCCAGTCCGTCGATCGGAGGAGCGGCCGCACGCGCGCCCGTCGCGATGACGGCGCGGCGGAAGTTCAGCTTCTGTCCGTCGACCTCGATCGTGTCGCGCGAGATGAACGTCGCCTGACCGAGAAAGACGTCGACGCCCATGCCCGCGTAGCGCTCGGCGCTGTCGACAGGGCTGATGCCGGCGCGCAGTTTCCTCATGCGCTCCATCGCGACGGCGAAGTCGCCTTCGCCCGACACCGCGGGCCCCCCGAAATCCGCCGCGGCGCTCCGAGCGGCGTGCCAAGCCCTCGACGCGCTGATGACTCCCTTCGACGGCACACAGCCGACATTGAGGCAGTCTCCGCCGAGGAGTTGGCGCTCGATGAGAGCGACCTTCGCTCCCATGCCCGCGCCGATCGCCGCGCTGATCAGCCCGCCGGCCCCCGCACCGATCGCGACGAGGTGATATCGGTCCTTGGCCTTCGGGTTCGTCCAATCGTGCGGGTGGACGTTCGCGATGAGCTTCTGATTGTGCTCGTCGAAGGGCTCGACGACGGGTTTTGACTGCTCGAGAGACATGTTTTCTTCCGATGGCCAGGATCGAATCGAGCCCATTGTATACTTCCTTCGCCATGTCCACGCGAGGAGTCGTCGTCGCCAGCTCGGAAGTTTGCGCGGACGCGGGAGTCGAGACCCTGCGCGCCGGAGGCAACGTCGTGGACGCAGCGATCGCTGCCGTGTTCGCGACCTCGGCGGGCGACTTCTCGATCACGAGCCTTGCGGGAGGCGGCGTCCTGACCTTCCACGACGCGAGCCAGAAGAAGACGACCGTCTGCGACCTCTTCGCGAACGCCCCCGGGCTCGGATCGAAGATCGACACCCCGCCCAGCGAACGCGATGACGACTTCCGCGCGTACGACGTCCACTTCCACGAAGGCGACGTCGTCCAGACCTTCCACGTCGGAAGGGCTGCCGCAGCACCGCCCGGTGTGCTGCGGGGGATCATCGAGATCGTCGACCGATTCGGTTCGCTCCCCCTTCGAGCGCTCGTGGCACCGACCGTGCGTGCGTCGCGCGAAGGAGTGGAGATCAACGCGTATCAGTCGAAGTGTTTCGGTTATTTGCGTGGCATCCTCCACAACAGCGAGCTCGGTCGAACTTGTCTCTTCGATGAGAACGACGAGCTGCTTCCGATCGGTTCCCACTTTCGAAACACCGACCTCGCCGACACGCTCGAAGCTCTCTCGCGAGGATCGCTCGACGACGCACGCGCATTCGTGCAAAACGAGATCTACCCGCGCGTTCTCGAAGCCTTTGGAGAAGATGCGGGCGGGCGCATCACTCCGCGTGACATCGAGGAGTGGAAGCCGCTCTTCCGCGACGCTCTCCGCCCGAGGTATCGAGACGCGACGATCGACATGAACCCCGCGCCTTCGTTCGGAGGCCCGAGCGTCGCGCACACGCTCCGACTCTTCAACCGCGTCGCGATCGAGGAGACTGCTCCCGACACGAGCGACCGCTACCGCCGACTCGCCGCGATCTTCCGAACGATTTCCGAGCTCCGCGCCGAGGACACCCAGATCCTCGATCGACCCGACGCCGGGCAACGCTTCGCCGAACGTCTCGACGCGATCATGGTCGAAACAGCCGACGAGGACCGAAGGACGGCGACGGAGCCACGCTCGCCGGGAAACACGACGCACGTCAGCGTCGCGGACGAGCGAGGCAACGCGGTTGCGGTCACTCTCAGCCATGGCGAAGGCAACGGCCACGAGATCCCCGGAACGGGAATCTTCATGAACAACCTCCTCGGCGAGTCTGACCTTTTCCCCGGCGGCTTCGGAAAGTACGAAGCGGGCAAGAGGCTCTCGACGATGATGAACCCCGCGATCGTCCTGCGAGACGAGGGCAGCGTCATCGCCCTGGGCAGCGGAGGCGCGAACCGAATCCGCACGGCGATCCCGCAGGTCCTGCTCGGCCTTCTCGTCGATGACCTCGAGCCACAAGCCGCGGTCGACGCGGCGCGACTCCATTTTGAGAGCGGAGTTCTCAGCGCGGAAACCTTCCTCATGGCCCGAGGACGCGAAGCGCTCGAGGACGCTGCCCCGCTTGCCGACAAGGTCGACGCGTTCGAATCGCCTGGACTGTACTTCGGCGGGGTCCATGTCGCGAGACGAGCGGCAAGCGCAGACGTTCAAGGCGCAGGAGACGCGAGGAGAAACGGAAAAGTTCGACACTCTTGATTCGTGCCGAAGCGCGCCGGTATCCTGCTCGCTCTCGATACGAACCAAGACCGACTCGAATTCCCGATGCGCGCCTACAGCTGGAACGTCAACGGCATCCGCGCCGTTCAACGCAAGGAACTGCTTCCCTGGGATCAGATCCAGGACGCCGATGTGATTTGCCTTCAGGAGACGAAGGCGCACGTCGAGCAGCTCGATCCGGAGGTCGCTACGCCTCCGGGTTGGCACGCGCACTACTCGGCGGGGCAGCGGAAGGGCTATTCGGGGGTCGCGGTGATCTCTCGGGAGAAGCCCGACGAGGTTGTCGAGGGGCTCGGGATTCCGAAGTTCGATAAGGAAGGGCGTGTTCTTCGCGCTCGCTTCGGCGAGCTCCTCGTGATCTCGGCTTACTTTCCGAAGAGCGACTTCGCGGACGTGCGCTTCCGGTACAAGCTCGAGTTCTGCCGTGCGATTCGTCGCTTCGTTCTCGATGAGGTCGACGAGGGGCGGCACGTTCTTCTCATGGGCGATTACAACATCGCGCACCAGCCGATCGATCTCGCGCGCCCGAAGGAGAACGAGAACAATCCGGGGTTCTATCCGAAGGAGCGCAACTGGATGACGCGCTTCCTCGGATCTGGGTTTCACGACGTCTTTCGTGAGCGCAATCCCGAGGCCGACGGAAAGTACTCGTGGTGGAGCTACCGCGCCGGTGCGCGGGAGAAGAACATCGGTTGGCGCATCGATTACGGAACCGTAAACACGGGATTATTGAATCGCGTCGTCGATGCGCAGATCCACCCGAACGTTACCGGCAGTGACCACTGCCCGGTCAGCGTCACGCTGTCGTAGCCTCCACGCCGAGATGCTACTCTTGCGTGGACGGCCCGCACTCGCTCACAGGCATCGTCCCTTCGCCTTGTCGCTAACGAAGAACGGTGCTTCGCCATGTCGCTGCGCATTCTCTCGGTCGTGGTCTCGGTCTGCGTCGGTCTCGGTCTCTCCTCGCTGAGCCTCTCTTGCTCACGCGGCGCGCACAGCGAACCGTCGACTCCCGAAGAGATCGCGCAGACGCTTGTCGACGCCGTCAAGAAGCAGGACGAAGCCGCGTTCTCCGCGCTCTTGACGACGAAAGCTCGCGAGGGCTTCGCATCGGGCGGCAGCTTCAGCCTCGAGAACGCGTCTCTCGAAAGTGCCGACATCGGAACGGCGTCGGTCGACGGTGACGAGGCGACGGTCCCCGTCACCTTCGTTCAGGACGGCGAAACGAAAGAGATGGCCTTCAAGATGCGCCGCGAGAACGGTTCGTGGCGACTCTTCGGCTTTGAGGTCGATTTCGGTGATCAGTCGATGACGATCGACTTCGAGCGCATCGGAAAAATGGCCGAGAGTATGGCGAAAGGCATGGGCGATGAGCTCGCCAAGCAGATGAAGGCGTCGTTCGAGAAGGCTCAACGCGAGCAGCGCGAACGTGAAATTCAAGAGCGCAAGACGACCTACGAAGGCCTGCACGCTCTCGACGAAGCCGAGTTCGACAGCTCGTGGCGCGTCGGGCGCTCGTTGAGTGACGAGAGTCGGCTCGATGCGGTTCGCTCGCTGGTCGAGGAGCTCGGTTTCGACCTAGACGCCAGGGAACACGCCGCGCGCCTCGAGGAAGAGGTCGGCGAAGATCTCTCCGAGCTCTCGCGTCTCGCTGCGATCGACCGCATCTGTGCTGCCGTCGGCCTCGTCGCCGAGTATCCCTCCCTCGAGCCGACGAATGGGAGAAACGGTGACGCGAAGCTGACGAGCGTGCGACTCGCTCTGCGCCCCGCGGACTTTCGACACGCCTTCACGGGTCCTTTCGAGGTCCGCGTCGGCGAAGTCCGGGAGACGGCCCCATACGCACGTGGAAAGATCATCCTGAAGACACAGGCGCACGGCGTCGACGAGGCGCTCCTCGGTCTCCTCGACCAGAGCTCCACATCGTCGACCTCGATCGATCACGCGAAGAGCGTCGCAGGCGAGAGTCTCCTCGAGAACGAGAACACGCGCTATTTCGGCGGCGGGTATCAGGAGGGTCGTTCCTTCTCGGACTCGCTCTCGGTCGAGCTTCGACGTCTTCTGCGATGTGTCGATCACGTCGCGTCGTTTCGCGGCACTCGCCGAATCTCGCTGCCGCTCGCGGTCGAGACCGTCGAGCTCGATTCTCTGAAGACCGGCGCGACGAAGACCGTAGGAGACCTGAAGTTCACCGTACGCCAAGTCGGCAAGTCGACCTCGATCAGTGTCACGGGCCCCAAAGGGTCGCTCCGCGACGTCATCACCTTCGGACGCGCTCTCGACGCAAAGGGCGACGAGGTCAAGGTCGAGTACGAGGGCCTCTCCGCCGGCTCGACGGAGGGACGCTACCAGCTGCACACGGAGACCGTGCCGAGCCGCATCCTCGTCAAGCTCGTGACGAAGCGTAAGACGATCGATCTTCCCTTCGAAATCTCCGACATCCCCCTGCGAAAGTTCGCCGATCAGCCCGAGCGTCTCGAGGCACTCTCGTTCGGCAACTTCGTCGCGCCCGCGTCCCTTCGCTTCAAGGGATTCGTCGAGCACGAGAACGGTCAGTTTCCCGAAGCGAAGCTCGACGTCGTCAATCACAGCAACAAGCCGATCCAGACGCTGCAGGTCCGGTTCGTCTACGTCGACGCACGCGGCAAGAAGCTCGGCGATCACCCGCACACCGTGCAGGGCACGTTTACGGCGGCCGGTTGGGTCGAGCTCGTGAAGGCAAAGGGGCGTGTCGAGAACGTCTTGACCGCGTTATTCCGTCCCGAGAACACGAAAGGCATGAAGCCCGAGCTGATGTCGGTCGCGTTCATGGACGGAACGAGCTGGACGAAGAAGTAGTCCGCGTCTCGCCCCTCACGGACACGCGTGCGGCGATTCGCAACCGAGCGATTCGTCCGTCTCGGTCTCCGATGTTCCGCACTCGGGGTACGGCGCCGTCGGTGCCGACCCTCCCGTGAAGAGGAAGTTGAGGATGTAGACGCCGGACGTCAGGTTGACTTCACCTTGCGCGCTCGCGTCGGCCGCGGCCGCACACGACGGCGCGGCGCCGCCGAGGAAGAGGAAGTTGAAAATCCCGATCGCGTCGGTGAGCTGAAGGTCTCCGTTCGCGTCGAAGTCTCCTCGCACGAACGGGCCGACGCCTGGCCGGCCACTCAAGATCACCTGATACGCCCCGCCGTCACCGACGAAGAGCGTGCTCACCTTGAGGTAGTACTTGCCCGGCTCGAGGTCGACGTCGCGGAGCGCGTTGAAGCCGAGAAGATCATCGTCGTTGTAGTCGAGCACGGTGCACGTGCCGGTGTAGAGGGCCAACGTGGGGTCGAAGACCTCAGCCGCGACG
>CAYZGY010000173.1:0-11801 GCA_964478085.1 uncultured Planctomycetia bacterium | reverse complement strand
GGACATGGATCCCGGCTTCGAGCTTCAATCTCTCGGCACTCCGCCGAAGAGCCCGTGGACGGCACACACGGCGGCCGAGATCAGCACAAAGGCCCAGAGCCCCTACGAAAACGTCTTCTTCCGTGGTACTCGCGGGATCGCGACTCCCGGTCTTGACGCCAACACGCACTTCGGGCGAAAGATCCTGCCCCCTCGCAAAGCCGCCGACACTCCGAAGATCTGGTTCAACATCGACTTTCGCAATGTACCGCAGCCTGCGGGCTCGAGTCTTCCGGATGAGAGGATCACGGGAGCGTATCGCTTCTACCTCGGTCGCGGTCCCGGTCACTCGGGTGCTGTCGAGATGGGAGCATCGTCGAGGCACTTCTTCGTCAAGAACGGCGAGAAGGGCTACCAGAAGATCCGCGATCTCGAGCTTGGACGCTGGTACAACTTGCAGCTCGGAGTCGACCTCCGAACGAAGACCTACTCGGGCACGATCGGATTCCCCGGCAGCGTCACTCGATTCGAGAACATCTCCTTTACCCCGAATTGGGACGGAGTCATCGACCAGTTCTTCGTCGATCGCTTCGGCCCGCGCGGTGGCCCGACGCCCGCGCGACATCTCGACAATGTCTCGATCCGCACGACACCGATCCGACCCGTCGAGAAGCGAGCCGGCGACGACACGAAGGAGCTTCGAATCGATCTCGCGGCTCCTTACTTCTCGTCTCGTGCCCTGAACGGATCACGGCGCAACACCGAGGGGCACGAAGGCGTTCACGTTTGGAGCCCCCCCGGAAAGCCGCTCCCGATCGTCGGCATGAACATGACGAAGGAGACGAAGAAGATTCCGGGCACGGCGCGTCCGGGCAAGATCTTCGTCCATCCCGATCAGAAAGACGGAGTCGGCATCGCCTGGCGCAGCCCGATTTCGGGCAAGGTCCGCATCACGGGAAGAATCTCGGACGCGCACGACTGCGGCGACAGCGTCGTTTGGCACATGGACCACCTCGGCGTCCGGGGCTTCTCGAGCCTGGCGGAGGGTGCGGTCGAGAAGAACAGCGAGCAGAGTCTCACAGGCAAGGTGAAGGGCAAGCTCGACGCGGTCGAGGTCGAGGTCGGAGACTACCTCCAGCTGATCGTGCTTCCCAAGGGAAACTACGGCTGCGACCTCACACAGGTCGAGCTCCGCATCGACGAGATCGGCGGAACGCGATCGTGGAGCCTCGAGGAGGACTTCGCCCGCGCGAACTTCGCATCGAACCCGCACGGGGATCGGCACGGCAACGAGCGGACGTGGGCCTACTTCGTCTCGCCTCCCGATCGCGGCCGGTCTCTCCTTCCGAGCACGTTCGTGACGGTGTCGCCCGCCGAGCTCCGAGAGCGTCGCGCGAAGCTCGCGAAGCTCGACGAGAAGATCCTCGAGATCGGGCCGCGTGTCGCAGCACTCAAGAAGGAGATGCCTTACGGTCGCGTGTACGGAGTCATCGAGGGCACGAAACCCTCCGATGCGGTCGTGCAGCTTCGCGGCGACCCGAAGAAGCCCGGAAAACTGACTCCGCGGCGCAATCTCGAGATCCTCGGCGGGGAGAAGCTGAGCGAACCGACGAAGACGAGCGGCCGACTCGAGCTCGCGAACTGGATCGCGCGTCCCGAGAATCCTCTGACGGCACGTGTCATGGTCAACCGCATCTGGCAGTACCACTTCGGAAGCGGCCTCGTCGAGACCGCGAACGATTTCGGCACGCGAGGGCACGCGCCGTCCCACCCCGAGCTGCTCGACTGGCTCGCGTCCGAGTTCGTCAAGAGCGGCTGGTCGGTGAAGCACATGCACCGCCTGATCTTGAAGTCGCGCGTGTACGGCCTCGCTTCGCGCCCGCGAACCGCCGTCATCGACGAGAGCTCCTCGGCAGCCTGGCTCTCGCCCGAGCGCGAAGACACTCGCCGAAAGCTCTTCGGCCGCTACTCGCATCGCCGTCTCGAGGCCGAAGCGATCCGTGACGCCATGCTGACCGTCAGCGGCAAGCTCGATCGCAGGCCTGGCAAAGAGCATCCCTTTCCTCCGTCGAGCTCCTGGGGCTTCACGCAACACGGACCGTTCTACGCGACGTATCCGACAAACAAGCGCAGCGTCTACCTGATGACCCAACGCCTCAAGCGGCATCCATTCCTGACGCTCTTCGACGGCGCCGATACGAACGCGAGCACGGCTCGCCGAACGGAGACGACGACCCCGACGCAGGCGCTCTTTCTCCTCAACAGCGAGTTCGTCCACGAGCAGGGCATGATGTTCGCGAGGCGCCTGCAGGACGAGGGCAACGACCACGTCGCGCGCATCCGCGCGGCATTCGAGCATGCCCTGGGACGCCCGGCGAACGGAGAGGAGGTCGCTCGGAGCCTCGCCTTCGTCGAGACTTACCGGGACAACCTCGCCTCGACGGGCACCCCGGAGCCCGAGCGCGAATCGGCAGCTTGGAGCGCGTTCACCCGCACCCTTCTTGTCCGCAACGAGTTTCTCTTCGTAGAATGATCGAGAAGCCATGATTCGAAGCAACCGCCCCATCACACGACGAGAGCTCCTTCAAAACGCCTCCGGCGGCTTCGGCGCCATCGCGCTCGCAAGCCTTCTTCAGGAGTCGGAAGCGAAGGCGGCAGATCGCACTGACATCGACGACCCGCTCACGCCGAAGACGACCCACCTTCCGGCGCGCGCCAAGCGCGTCATCTTCGTCTTCCTCAACGGCGGGCTCTCGCACATCGACTCGTTCGACCACAAGCCGAAGCTCTTCGCGGACGCTGGCAAGACGGTCAAGTTCTACGAGTGGCAAGGTCGGCCGGACGACTACACGTTCTTCCTCAAGCGCCCGCAGTGGGAGTTCAAGCCCGGCGGCAAGAGCGGGCTGCTCGTCAGCGATCTCTTCCCGCACATGCGCGAAGCGGCCGACGATCTCTGCGTGATCAAGTCGCTCTGCTCGGATCACACGAATCACTACGAAGCATCGCTCGGGATGCACACGGGCTCGTTCACGTTCGCACGTCCGAGCCTCGGAGCCTGGGTGAGCTACGGACTCGGAACCGAGAACGGCAATCTCCCCTCCTTCGTCGTCGTCAGCCCGACACTCCCCTACGCCGGCACGCAGGCTTGGGGATCGGACTTCCTGCCGGGCGTGCACCAAGGCACGCACGTCACTCCAGGCGCCGAGCCCGTCGCCGACCTGCGCCCACGCGCGCGAAGCCGCGAACTGCAGAGGCTCGAGCTCGATCTCATCGCCGAAGCGAATCGAGCGCAACTCGACGACCGCCCCGAGGAAGCCGCGCTCGAGGCACGCATTAGATCCTTCGAGACCGCCTTCGGCATGCAGGCCGAGGCGCCCGAGGTCTTCGACTTCTCGAACGAGTCCGACGCGACCCTGGCGCTCTACGGAGTCAAGCGCGGCCAAACGACAGGATTCGGCTGGCAGTGCCTCGTCGCCCGCCGACTGGCGGAGCGAGGTGTCCGCTTCCTCGAGCTCATCAGCAGCAACTGGGATCAGCACGGCGACATGATGGGGCACGTCCCGCTCGCACGCGCCGTCGATCAGCCCGTCGCCGGGCTCATTCGCGATCTCAAGCAACGCGGCATGCTCGAAGACACGCTCGTCGTCTTCACGACCGAGTTCGGCCGAACCCCGCACCACTTGCAGAAGGACGCCAAGGGGCGCGAGCATCACCACCAGGTCTTCAGCTCCGTGCTCGCCGGCGCGGGCGTCCGCCCCGGCTTTTCGTGGGGCGAGTCCGACGATTACGGTATCGAGCCGGCGAAGGACCGAGTCCACCTGCACGACTTCCACGCCACGCTACTCCACCTGCTCGGCCTCGATCACGAACGCCTGACGTTTCGCCACGCGGGCCGCGATTACCGGCTGACGGACGTGCACGGTGAGGTGGTCAAGGACATCCTCGCGTAAGGCGACTCAGGACATCGCGTTCTTCAGCGCTCTCGCGAGCGAGATGCGCGAGCGGTGCGTCGTCTCGAATATCGAGCGTGCGACGAACGCATCCGCTTCGAGGCTGGAGCCTCCGCCCCGGTTGTACGCCTCGACGACCTCGCCGGCGCGGCGAAATTCGAACCATTCGATCGGAGCATAGTGCTTGGCAGTCGTGCCAGATCCGATCGACGCGCTGGAATCTCGCTGTCTCATGAGCCCTCCCTCGTTCCCGAAGAAAACCGAAATCGAAATCAGACCGAAAGCGGAATCGGCATTGGCAGCCGGTCAGATAAAGAATGCGTTCGTGTCTTTCCCCTTCCGTTCCCACCCTTCTTTTCCGAGCGCTCGTTCCTCGTCGCTCGTCGCTTCCATCACGCTGCGCGGCACTTCGAAGACTTCGTCGAAGCCCTTGCGCACGGCGTGAAGGTTGTCCTGGATGACCTGATCTCCGCGTTTGCCGAAGTAGTAGCGCAGCGGTGACTCGACGCGCCCGAAGAGCTCCTCCTCGAGCCCGGCGTCCTTCTGAAACGGCGTGATCTTGAGGAAGACGCCGAGAAGAACGATCCCCTGAAAATGCTGTACGAGCGAATCGTCGGCGCGACAACGGAGTGCTCGGACTCCATCTCCATCCACTGGAGGTTCTCCCCCCCAGACATTGCGAAAGCCGTTCGCCACAGCTGCTTGATATCCGACGCCCATCTGCGTCGACGACGTGATCGGATAGGCCACGGAACCCTGCGTCGCGCGAGTTTCCACGTACACGATCATGGCCGTACCGTCAGCGGTACCGGAAAGTCCCGGATACGGCGTCGTCTCGATCCCTGGAGGGCCGGCCGGAATCCACTGAGTCGTCATAAGGCAAGCTCCTGACAACCAGAGTTGACCGACAACGAATGCGGACAGGACGCAACGAGGACGCCCTGAGACCACAAACGAGAAAAATCCGGCAGCGCGCTGATCGAGTCGTTTAGGCTGCGCCGGTATATTGCTAGTTATTAGGCACACAGGCGTTTAGGACAGCTTACGAACGCGAAAAGGGCGGCGACAAACGTCCCGTCGACCTGAAGACAGCGTCGTCACGCTGGCATCGAGCGCTCGTGCCACTCTACGACCCTCTCGCTCGTCGTTGGGGCAAGGGCTGCGTGAGCGGCTCCCACGATACACTCAGCCCGTGGAGCGCCGACGGCGGACGCGTGTTCTCGACGGCTCTCGCCGCGCAGATCTGGCCTTCGCCCACCGCCCACTTCTGGGAAGAGCGGGAACCGGTACCCGACGAGAACGACAGCGAGCGCGAGAAGGACGCTGAGGTAGATCTGGACCTCCACGCCGACGATGAAGACGATTCGGACTTCGATATCGATCTCGAGCTCGAAAAAGGCGAACTCTGAATCACCGCACGCAATCTCCTCGTGTCGACCGACCAGCCTGACAACAACCCCGCCGATCCCCAGGCCGAGCACCTCGCCCGCCCTCTCGAGACGAAAGAGCTCGCGCCTCTCAAGTTCACGGCGACCGTCTGCTTCTCGATCGCGTTCGTCGGCATGTGCCTGCTGCTCGCCGCGCTCGACGAGCCGCAGTCGCGAAAGTCGATCTGGTTCTGGGGTCTCCTCATCACTTCGGTACTCCACGCTCCCCTCGGAATCGGTATCATCCGGCGTCAGGAATGGGCACGCGCCGCCTACTTCTGGCTTCCGATGATCTTCTTCGGCTTCGCGTGGCCTTTCGGGATTGTCTTCAGCCTCCTCGTGACGGGAACTGTCGGCGTGTGCTACATGCTCGGAGGGAACTTCCTGATAAGCCCTCGAATCCGCGCGGCGTTCGAATCGAAAAAGGAGAACTGTTGGCGATCGCCACGGAGCAGTCCCACAATGCCAGCAATCTCCCACCCCGAGAATCCGAACCGTGACCGACGCCGGCAGCTCCAACCCCGAGAACGCTCCCCGCCTACGCAAACCGTGGTTCGTCGCGGTCTGGCCCGGCATGGGCAACGTGGCGATCAGTGCGGGCTACTACCTGATGTCGAAGCTCCGCATGCATCAGATCGCGGAGTTTTCTCCGGAGGAGATCTTCGATCTCGAGTCCATCGAGATTCGTGAAGGTCTCGTGCGACTCGACCAGCGACCTCGCAGCCGCATCTTCGCTTGGATCGACCCGCAAGGTCGTCGCGACATCGTGGTCTTCATCGGCGAGGCGCAACCCGATTCGGGCAAGGCGAAGTTCTGCAAACGGCTCATCGATTACGCGCGCGCGATCGGCGTCGAACGCGTCTTCACCTTCGCGGCTCTCGCGACCGAGACCACTGCGGTCGACCGCTCGCGCGTATTCGGAGTCGCGGCGGAGCTCGAAGGGCTCGCCGAGCTCAAGGCCCACGAAGTGACGATCCTCGAAGACGGACACGTCACGGGTCTCAACGGCGTGCTTCTCGGTGTCGCCGCACAGAACGGATTTCGCGCGACCGGTCTCCTCGGCGAGATCTCGCACCTCCTCATGGCGGTCGCGAGTCCGGCCGCGACGCTCGAGACTCTTCGCGTGTTCACGCGCCTCGCACACATCGACCTCGATTTCAGCGAGCTCGAGCGCTACGCCGAGGAGTTCGGACGCAAGTTCAGCGCGGCGGTGGACGAGAAAGACGCGGGTGAAGTGGGAGAGATCGGCGAAACCGAGCAGGACTCGCCGGACGCCGATCACAGCCGCCTCGAGGATCTCTTTCGACTCGCGACGGAGGATCGTACGAAGGCGTACGAGCTCAAGGCGGAGCTCGATCGACTCGGCCTCTTCTCCCAGTACGAAGATCGCTTCCTCGATCTGTTCAAATCCTCGGAATGAGTCAGCGTTCCTGAAGATCAACGCTGCTGGAGATCGATCGGGTCTCCCGCCGCGTCGAGCAGGGCACGCACAACGGGATCCTCGCTGCTCGTAGCGACGTCGCAAACGGCCTCGAGCAAGGGGATGTAGTCGGGCTTCGGCTGCCCGTCCAAGAGAGCATGGTTCTCGGCAAAAGCCCACAGCCACCTCTCATGGGCCCAGCCCTGGAGCGCGGCCCACGTCGCCTTCGCTGCGGCTCGCCTCAAGCGGAAGTCTTCCGATCTCAAGACGGGAACGACACGATCGATCGCGTCCACGAGACCGGGATCGCGATGAAACACGTGGCCACCGTGCTCGGCTTCTGCTCGCACCAAGAACCACGCGGTCACACGTCGCGTGACGTCCCGTTTCGGCACGCAGGCGATTGAAGGGTCGGCTCAGGACTCCACTTCCCGAACTTTCGGAGGAACAGGTAGACTTCGCCGTCGATCTGAATCGGCTTCTCCCCCCTTCGTTGGAACTTCCCTGGATCGTCGAGGTACTCGCCGTTGCCCTCGTGCACCCGGATAATCTCACCGGGTCGCAAGTCGACGAGAAAGGTCCGACGACGGGTGGAGTCACTCTTGTGATAGAGGGCCTTTCGCAGGAGCGGCACTTCATCCGACTTCGAGGAGCCACAGCTTCGAAACGCCTCGATGATGTTCGCGACCGCCGCGTCGCTCGATTCTTGAAATAGATCGCCGAGCTCCTCGAGCTCCGCGTGGTCGAGCGTCCGCAGGATTTGCTCCGCTGCCTCCCGGTCGGAAATCGAAACCGCCTCAGAGCTCCGCCGCGAGATCGCAGAGCCCGGCGAGATGGAGTCGATGCTGCGGATCGAGAACCTGCGCGCGAGCCGTCGAGCCCGCCAAGACGCACGACGCGGCGAGAATCGTGACGAAGCGAAGTGTCGAGACCATCGTGCGAGTCTCCTGTCTCCCGCCGGCTGAGAACCCGGCCTCATCGTACTCGAGGGAACCCGTAGCTACACGATTCATCGTGGCTGGCCCGAGTCACGGTCTCGTCATCGAGAGGCTACCCCTTTCGGAATCGAACGCGATTCGTTAGCGTCAGTTCCGGACAGGAACAGCGAGGTGATCCACCGTGACGAATTCCGAACGAGCTAGCGTCCGATCCGAGGTCTCGACACGCCGCGATTTTCTACGAGCGACTGTCGCCGGTTCGATGGCGTGCGCGCTGAGCGCCTGTGATCTCTTGTCGAAACGAGGACCCGAGCCGATAGCCTATGAAGGACCGGTCGATGCGCACGTCCACGTATGGACGCCCGACACCGAACGCTACCCTCTCGCGGCTGGATACGCGAAGAACGCGATGAGGCCCGTGAGCTTCACACCGCAGGATCTCTTCGTGCACTCCGTTACGGCAGGCGTGTCCCGCGTCGTCTTGATCCAGATGAGCTTTTACGGGTTCGACAACTCGTACATGCTCGACACGATCGAGGCGTACCCGGGTGTCTTCTCAGGCGTCGCGGTGATCGACGAGAACGCGGCACCTGTCGTCGAGATGAAGAGCCTCGAGTCCCGCGGCGTCCGCGGGTTTCGCATCCGACCCGGAAAGCAATCGCCCGACTCCTGGCTCGATTCGGACGGCATGCGAGCGATGTGGAGTCGAGCCGCCGAGTCCCGTCAGAACATCGGCGCGCTCATCAATCCCGAGTTCCTCCCGTCGATCGACCGCATGTGCGAACGCTACCCCGAGACGCCCGTCGTCATCGACCACTTCGGCCGCATCGGAATCGACGGTTCGATGCCCGAGGATCAGCTCGACGACCTCTGCCGCCTCGCGCGCCACGAGCACGTCAAGGTCAAGGTCTCGGCGTACTATGCACTCGGGAAGAGAAAGCCTCCCTATCGCGACCTCGCACCGATGATCCGTCGTGTCTACGATGCCTTCGGGCCGCAACGGCTGATGTGGGCAAGCGACTGCCCTTTTCAAGTCGTAGGAGATCACGACTACGCAAGCTCCATCGACTTGATCCGTGAGCTGTCCTTCCTCAGCGCCACGGATCGCGAGTGGATCTTACGACGAAGCGCCGAGGAGACGTACTTCTGAGCTCGACACGACGCGCCGGCGATTCGGGATCTCGCGCAGGCTGGACTCGATGGCTCGATTCAGAGCGTCGCGCAAGACTCGGCTCGTCACGGGCCCTCGGCTCCCTACGACCGGTTCGTATCCGGAGACGAAAACGCGCTGAGCGAGAGCGCGGTCCGAGGCTTGAAGCTGTTCGAAGGAAAGGCACTCTGCTCGGAGTGCCACACGGCCCCGCACTTCACGGACGGCAAGTTCCACAACACGGGGGTCCCGACGGAAGACCTCGGCCGCTTCGCCGTGCAGCGCAGCGTCGAGCTCAGGATGCGCCCCTACCCGTTCTTCGGCCACCGAAAGGCCTTCCGAACCCCGAGCCTTCGCAATGTGGCGCAGTCACCACCGTACTTTCACGATGGCTCGGTTCCGAGACTGCGCGTAGTCGTCGAGTTCTACAACCAAGGTGGAACGTCTCCCGACAAGTACGGTCGCTCGCCCGACGTTCGCCCCTTGAACTTGAACGATCGCGAGATCGATGACCTGGTCGAATTCCTAGCCGCGCTAACGACCGAGTTCTCGATGGAGCCTCCGAGAATTCCCGTCGACCGCTGAGAGCTCAGGACCCGCCTTTCCCGAAGAAGAACTCATCGATGATCGGCTTCTGTGTGTGGTAGTAGACCAGCGCAGCCATGCCGAGGTAGAACACGCCGCACGCGATCAATCCTGCCTTCTGGAGCAACCCAGGTCGGATCTGCGGAGGCAGGTAGCGGGTGTTTACGTAGAGAATGAAGAACGCGGTCAAACCGATCGCGACATTTCCGAGGTTTGCGATGATCAGCACCATCAGCTTCGGCGTCTTGTGAAAGCCGAAGTAGGTCATGCTGATCAAGCACCAGACGAAGTACGAGATCAGGATCGTGTAGTAGATCTTCGAGACCTGCTCGGGCTTCATCTTCTCGCGCACGCGCTTGCTTCCCGACCAGATCACGTCGGTCCACCTTCGACTGACGTCCTCGACGACGGACATCTGGCTCGGAAGGAGGACCATCAATCCGACGAAAAGCGTCACGAGCCAGAGGAACTTCGTGAACCCGGGAGAGAAGCTCTCGATGAGCTGCGGTGCATGACGAATGCCGTCCGCGGAAACGAGCGCCTGCGCCCAGTCGAATCGCTTCGCCTCTTGAAATAGCTCCGAGTGCTGCGCGAACTCGAGCGAGATCACCGCGGGAAGCGCCATGCCGACGAAGCACCCCGGAGCCCAGACGAGGAGTTGATCGGTCAGGATGTATCGCCACCATACCTTCCAGCGTCTGAGGTTCTCTCCCGTCACGGGAAAGACCTTTCCGAGGTGACTGAGCGAGATCTTATTGCCGCCGACCGCGCTCGGGATCGCGCCGACGCGACTTCCCATGCCCCAGCCTTTGTCGCGCACGTAGTTGCTGTAGAGCGAATTGCCGAGCCCACCACCACCGGCGTAACCCGCAAACGCGCCCAACACCGCGATGTTCGCCATCGAGATGATCGGGAACGCTCCCTCCTCCGCGTAGTGCGTGAAGAGATTGACGACGACCTCTTCTCCGTTCTCCCCCTCGACCGGCACGCTCCCGAACTTGAAGAACCCGGTGATGACCTCGAACCAGGTTTCGGGCGATCCGAAGCACACGCCCACGAGAAGGCAGAATCCGAGAACGACGAGGACCTTCGTCGCCATAACCGCCTGAAGCACGTTGTAGATCTTCCCGCCGAAGAACACGGGCACGACGACGATCACGAGGCAGAGGTAGCCGAATCCGACGACCAGGCCTCGATCGTCCTCGACGGGTGGTCGGCCGAGGTGCATGCCTGCCATCACGGATCCGGCGTGAAACGCCATCCCGGGAATGATCGCACCGATCGTGAGGAAGATGAAAAACGCGGTCCAAAACATCGGACCGGGCTTCGTTCTGAGGAATCCGGTGAAGATCGGTTCGCCGCAATAGAGAGCGTACCGGCCACACTCGATGTTGTAGAAGACCTGAACGACGATCGCGATCGTCGCGAACCACATCAGGCTGCCGCCGTACTTCGCGGTCATCTCCGGACCGAACAGCCACTCGCCTCCCGCGATCTGCGCCCCCATCATCACGATCCCGGGGCCGATGAAGGTCTTCCAGTGACTCCAGCGAATCGGCTTCGCGTCGGGAAGATCGTCGACTCCCCAGGGCGGCAAACACGTCGTCGGACGATACGCTTCGCCCGATTCGTTCGACTCGAGTCGTTCGTGGGAATTCTGCTTCGCGCTCACGTCGGGTCCATTCCCCAGGAAGATCACAACACGGCTGGTTCAGCACTCGACGACGAGCCGAGCACAGAATCCAATCCTACCAAGAACGATTGCCCCAAGGCTCAGGGCAATTCGCCGATTCTCTCGATCGTTCCGCGCAGCGCGTCGACGACGGAACCCACCGTCGAGTCGAGAGTAGCATCTTGCGGCGCTCGACGACGACGTGGAGCGGCTCGAGACCCATCGCCGGCAGACGCCGGAAGCGCGAGTACGGCTCCTCGGTCTCGACGAGCTTCGTGGGCAACACGACGAGGTACGCTCCGCTATGGCCGAGCTCGGCCATGGCGCGAAAGTCGGCGACAAACGCGGCGACGGTTCGCTCGACGTGAAGCGGCCAGCCGTCTCGGTCGGGGCTTCCGGCCGAGCACGCGATTCCGACGAACTCGTGCTCGAGAATCTCATCACGCAGCGGATTCTCAGCGTCGTGGAGCTCATGTCCCGGAGCGCGGCAGACGGATAGCCCGACGACCCAGATGTGCTCGCAGTCGATGTCCTCTCGTCGGCGAGGCCGAGTCGTCACGGTCAAGTCGAGCTTTCCCTGAAGCAGGTCGGGAACCTTCGTTTCTAGCACGAAGGGACCGACGCCAAGACCTCACCGGGCCGAAGAACGTGTTCAGGACGCGAGGCTTCGGCTTCTCTTC
>CAYZGY010000172.1:2832-11802 GCA_964478085.1 uncultured Planctomycetia bacterium | reverse complement strand
TGCTCCGGCCAGGAGTGGGTGAACGGGATGCCCCAGACCATGTGGGTTTCGTCGCCGACGGGCTCCTTCCAATCGACGATGTCGTCGATGTCGGTGACGACCGAGATCCCGGCCAGGACACGCGTGCGGCTCTCCCCGTTGTCGTCCATCAGAACGGGGTTCCGCTCATCGACGTAGAAGAGGACGAGGCTCTCGCCGCGCGTGACGCCCGCCACGAACTCCATGGCGATGCGGCGGCGTTCGTCGTTCGGCTTGTGTCCTCCGCCCTCTTCCCACATGTCTGCGTACGGCCAGAGCGTTGTGGACGATGGCTTCAACGCGAGCGGGACCGGCTGGACTCCACGCATCCATTGCGGAGGACGCATCAACACCCGGTTTCTCCGACGCGAGAACGCCTGGATGTTCGATTCGCAGCCGGGGGTCGCCCCGCAGTCTTGAGCGTGCTGTCCCGCGCATGCAGCTTCGGCGTCCACCTTCTTGTGAAGGCGCACGTGCTCATGGGCGGTGCACCAGGTGTTCGCCTTCGGGTCTCTGCACACCGCGCCGTTCCAGCCGCTGTCGTGCCAATAGAGGCGGACCGAGATATGGCTCGTCACTCGATGCTCCTGTCCTCGTGGACGTCGAGCAGCGCCACCGAGAGCAGGCGAGACCCCGGGGACACGTCGCGTTTGCTCCTCAGTTCCGCGCGGCGTCGCTCCACCACCGCGACCCCACCACCGCGGAAGCGACCGCGCTCTGGGGAGCCGTACAAGCCACAGTACACGATCTTCCGACCGGCATTCGAACGATCGAAAGCTCCTACCCACTCTGCCTCGACGCTCACGACCGTCGTCGAGCCACCGCCCTCCACGCCTTCGCCGAACTTCGCGTCGGTACACGAGAGAGGGCGCGACAGCTCATCGCCCCACTCGCGAAAATGCGCGCGCACGACTGGTTCGTCGACTGGGTCTCGCGCGAGGTGGAGGGAAAGCCCGCCGGGTAGCCGAACGCGACCCGAGCACCTTTCCAATAGTCAAAATCTGCTTGCTTCTGCCGCGTGACGCGGTACACTCCGTTCGCACCTCGGAAGCACGCGGCCCATCGGCTATCCCGCCGCCGGCCGTGACCGTCCCCACTTCGGCCTGTATCATCTCGGAAGAGCGCAACCCGTCGACGCGCCCTTTTTGTCCACGGAGGCAACATGTCCCGGCCGGAGCTCAGCCCCCAAGAAGTCTTCTATCCGGAATCCGACGGCGAACCGATGGCCGAGACGGACCTCCACCGCGATCTGATGATCGACCTCATCGGCTCGCTCCGGGCTCACTTCCGCGACGAACCCGACGTGTACGTCAGCGGAAACCTCTTCGTCTATTTCGAAGAAGGCAATCCGGAGGAGGTCGTCGCACCGGACGTGTTCGTCGCGCGTGGCGTACCGAAAGGACAGCGACGCACCTACAAGGTCTGGGAGGAAGGCACGACCCCCGAGCTCGTCGTCGAGCTGATCTCACGCGGAACGTATCGCAAGGACTTGGGCTCGAAGCGCGTCCTCTACGAGGACCTCGGTGTGAAGGAGTACTTCCTCTTCGATCCCGAGCTCAAGAGCCTCGACCCGCCACTTCGAGCCTTCGTCCGGCAGGGCGAGAGTTTCGAGGAGATCATCCCCGAGAAACTCGCGAGCGGGGAGTTCTCGATCGCGAGCGCGGTCGTCGGCCTCGAGCTGCGGTCGCTCGGAAATCGCGTGCGTTGGGTCGATCCGCGAACGGCTGAAGCGCTGCCGACCTCGGTCGAGAGCGCGGAGACTCGGGACGAGCTCGAAGCCGAACGCTCACGCGCCGAAGCCGCCGAAGCGCGACTCGCACAACTCCTTCGCGAGAACGAGCGCCTCCGTAAGAACGGTCACGATGCCGAAAGCGAGTGAAAGACCGCCTCAGTAACTCTTGCGATCCTTCGAGCGCGGGTCGTCGACCGTCTCGCCGCTGTTCCACTTGCCGTCGATGCTTCCGCGACGGTAGGGGCGGCTCGCGTCGTAGTACTTCTTCCTCGTGTCGACGAGATTGACCGTCACGCCAGGCTTGTCCGTCTCGAGACGTGCGGCGATGAGTCCGTCGGGCGTGACGAAGAGGCTCGCCCAGCTCCTCGGTGCCGAGGAGTTGTTCACCGAGAGGAAGAGGTGATTCGTCGCCGCTCGCGCTTGCGCGGTCGGGGGCATGATCTTCGGGTGGATCGATCCTTCGCGCTGCCGTGCGTTGTAGAACGAGTGGAAGACCAGCTGCGCGCCACGCTTGTGGTACTGACGAAAGAGCTCGGGAAAACGCACGTCGTAACAGATCAGCGCGCCGCACCTCACGCCGCGAATCTCGAAGTCGACAAAGTGATCTCCGGGCGAGTAGTGCCGCAGGTCTCCGCTCGTGCAAAACCTCTTGTCGTAGCGATCGACGACCTTGCCTCTCGCGCTGATCACGTAGAGCGAGTTGTGCGGCTTGTTCCTCCCGCTGAGCTGGTGCGCCGCGCCGAGGATCGTCCAGAGCCGGAGCCTCTTCGCGAGCGCGAGGATCGACTCCATCTCTCGTCTCTGAAGAGCCCAGTCGAAGCCATCCAGGGTCTTGTGGTCCACGCCCGCGTAGCCGCTCAACGCACACTCGGGAAAGTGAACCACGTCGCTCCCCGCCTCGTACGCCTCGCGCATCTGTCGGCGGATCCACTCGGCGTTCTTCGAGACATCGCCCGAGACCGGAAACTGACACGTCGCGACGCGCGCTCGGCCCCTGCGGTCCTTGTCGACGATGCGCAACTCCTGCTCGACGAGCTCCGCCCACATCGCGTAACCCTTCGCGCTCAGGTGGAGGCCGTCCTTGACGAAGAGGTCCTTCGCAGGCTTGCCGTCCGGCGCGATCATCGGAGTGTCGATGTCGACGAAAGCGAGCTTCGGATTGCCGCGCATCGAGTCGCGGATGAGCCGGTTCGCCTGACGCATCTTCCCGACGAGCTTCCAACGCGCGAGACTCGGCTTGATCGCGACGAAGAGGATCTTCGTCTCCGGGAGCTTTCCATGGACGAGCTCGACGAAGGTCTGCCAATCCCGGAAGACCGTCTCGGGCGACTTTCCCTTCGAGATGTCGTTGTCGCCCGCGTAGAGCACGACGACGCTCGGGGCGTGAGGAAAGATGATCCGTGAGGCGAACTCGATCGAGTCGGAGACTTCCGATCCTCCGAAGCCGCGATTGATCACGCGACGGCGTGGAAACCAACGCTCGAGATCCCATCCGCGAATGCTCGAGGAGCCGACGAAGAGCACGGCGTGCTTCGGCGGCGGCGACTCCTTGTCACGAGCCTCGAACTTCTGAATCGATCGCCCCCAGCGGCTCTCCTCGGCGAACGAGGAGACCGGGAGGATGAAGAACGCGAGCAAAATCAACGACGAAGGGCCGCGGAGCTGCATCATGGCGCGAACTTCTGGAGCTTTCGTTGAAGAGAGCGACGGTGGATCCCGAGGCGGCGTGCCGCTTCGCTGATATTCCCATCGCAGTCAGCGAGCACGCGATGGATGTGCTCCCATTCCGCTCGCGCAAGCGTCGGAGCCTTGATCGCCTTCTCCGTCGAGGCCCACGCGGCCGCCACCTCGACCAGCCCGTGGCCGAGCTCGTCCGATTCCGCGTTCAAGGCCGCAGGGGCGGTGTCCTCGTCCGAACGATCGAAGGCACGGATAATGTCGTCGGCGTCCGCGGGCTTCGGAAGGTAGTTCGCCGCACCGAGACGCATCGCGTCCACCGTCGTCGCGATGCTGCCGTAACCCGTCAGCATGATCACTCTGGTCGAGGCATCGATCTGCTTGAGCTCGCGGAGGATGTCGAGGCCGCTCTTCCCACCGGGCACGCGGAGATCGACGACCGCGTATTCGGCGGACTCCTGACGTGACACGGTCACCGCCTGCTCGAAGTTCGCGGCGGTCCGCACTTCGTAACCGCGTCGCTCGAGCGCACGGCCGAGTCGCTCGCGGAAGATATCGTCGTCGTCGACGATCAGGATGCTCGGAGGATGATCTCCGACGCTCTGGACACTCATGGCGAAATACTCTCGTTTGCGGGTCGTCCGGAGGAACTCACGTGATCTTAACTCTCTTCCTACGTTCAGTCTGCCATCAGTCTTCGCGCGGTTCCGGATCGTGCGTCTTCGGTAAATAGACACAGGCGGTCGTCCCTTGCCCGAGCACGGACTCGAAGGTGAGCGACCCACCCAAACGATGCACGACCGCGCGGGTGATGAAGAGCCCGAGCCCCATTCCCTTGCCCGGCTCCTTCGTCGTAAAGAACGGATCGCCGACACGCGCGAGCACCTCGGGGCTCATCCCCTCGCCATGATCGACGATCGTGATCTTGACCCCGTTGCGATCGGGCGTGACCGAAAGGGCCACGTACTCGCCCTGAGGTGTCGCGTCGATCGCGTTGCGCAGGAGCGAACGGATTCCCCGAACAATCGCCGTCTTGGCCGTCAGAAGCTCGACTTGCGACGCGACCGAGTCGATCGAGAGCTCGACGCGGTCTCGCGAACGAATGCGCGCGAGGCTCTCCTCGACCACCTCGGCGATCGAGACACGCACCAGCTCCTCGCCCTTGGGCGCGCCGGCGTCGTGGGACATCTGATCGAGGATGTAACGACATCGGTCGACCTCACGTCGGATCAGTTTCGAGTCCTCGACGGCATCCTCGAGGTGGTCACCCGTCTCGAGGTGTAGCTCGAGCTCACGTGCAACGACCGCGATGGTCGAGAGCGGCGAAGCCAACTCGTGCGCAGCTCCCGCCGCCAAAGTCGCGAGCGCCTCGATCTTCTCGGTCTGGACCCTCTGATGGCGAGCCTGACGCAGATCCGCGCGACGCTGTGAAAGCTCGCTCGTCACGCGTGTCATGAAGTACATCGAGATCGCGACCGCCGCCGCGAACGCGACGAACTTCCCCTGCACGAGCAGGCGAATTTCGGGTCGCTCACCGGTCGCTCCGATCGCGAAGCTGCCCGGCTCGACGCCGCCGAGCGCCTCGAGAGGCTGGTGATCGACGAAGAGCCCGGCGTAGCAGACGATCACGCTCGCGCACACGACGAGAAGCCAACGCGGCCGGAGGATCATTCCGGCGAGGCTGATGTTCGCGAGATAGAAAATCGAGAAGGGATTCGACGGCCCCCCCGAGACGTAGAGCATCGCCGTGAGGAGGAAGACATCGAGCACCATGATGCTCCCGGGCAGAAGCTCCCCTCGAGCCGCCCACACCTTCCAGCGCCCACGCCGCGCGAGCCGCAGCACCGCGAGCTCCATCAGCGCGTTCGACATCGCGGCGATGAGAACGATGGTCAGGAGCGCTGCGAGCGGAAGCTCGATTCCGAGCCCGACGCTGACGACCAGGATGGTCACGAGCTGCCCCGCCACGGCAGCCCAACGCAATTTCAAGAGCCACGAGACGTTGATCCGAAGGCGACTCGCCAGACGAGAATCACCCTCGACCTCGACCGAAGACGGCGACGAAGTGACATCCGCGGAGATTTCTTCACTCACCTCGAGGCCTCCTCGACACGAAGGAGCACGACTTTGGTGTTCGGAGAACGAATAAATCCGAAAACCGGTTCTTGTGTTCCCGTCGATGATTAACAATATCTGCCGAACCAAGATACATAATGAAACCTGTCGAAGACGCGAGCAGGAATAAACGTGATGAAACTGAAGATCGAAAACATCGTCGTCGACTCCGGCGAGCTCGTAGCGCTGATCCACTCTCTTGACGAGACGATCGAGCGCCACCAACGAATGCGGCAGCTCTGTGGTGAAATCCTAGCTATTCAAAATGAGGCGGGTCAAAACGAAGCTGGGAACGGGAACTCCTCAGGAAAAAGAGGCAGCTCCTCAGGAAAAAGAGGCAGCTCCTCAGGAAAAAGAGGCAGCGGCCGCGGCAAGAAGTCGAAATCGAGTGACGCCTCGACCTTCGGGATCGACGCATCGACGACCTCTCTCGGCGATTAGCGCGAACGGTGCTCGAGGGAAGAACTCCCGTCGCAAAACGAGAAACTCCACCACGGGGCGCGCAAGGAACGCAGCGGAGAACGGCAACGGCCAACCGAGAGGTCGCGGACGTCGCCCAGCCGGCGTCAAGACGCTCATCACCGACGTCCTCAAAAAGAGCCGCAAAGCGCTGCGTCCCGGCGTCCTCCGAGACCGCGTGCTCGACGGACGCAGGGTACGAGACGACGGGCCAAGCCCTCAAGCTTTCTACGTTGCCGTCTTCAACACCGCGAAGAAGATCCCGGGCGTCGAGCACACGAAGGACGGCTTTCGCCTGAAGAAGTGAGCGCTGGTGCGTGATGGCGCTAAGAAATGTGTGAGATGGCGCTAAGATACCCGCGCCATGAATTTTCTCGCCCACGCCGTCCTCGCCGCGCGCTTTCAAGACGACAAACGCTTCGTGCTGGGATCCGTCCTTCCGGATCTCGCGACGATGGCTGGTGTCCCTTGGAAATCGGCGCGTGACCCGGCCATTCGCGACGGGATCGAGCTCCACAAGATCTGCGACGATCTCTTCCACGGAGAGGACGCGTTCCGCTTGCTGCTCGCGCAGTCTCGCGGCGAACTCGCCCGCCGTGGGCTCTCCCGCGCGCCGACGCTCGCCGCGACTCACGTCGGTGTCGAGCTCTTCATCGACGGTCAGCTGAGCTTCGACGAAAGTGCGCGTGCCACTCTCCGACATTCCCTCCTGGCTGCTCAGAACCCCACGGACCTCGGCTGGGACGAATCCGAACTCGCTCGCTGGCACGCCTTCTGCGAGCGGCTCGCCGACGCAGGGCTCGTCTGCGGGTACCGCGCTCACCCCATCGGCGGCGAGCGGCTCAGGGCGCTCCACGGACGGCGAAAGCGCCTCCGCGTCCCCGAAAACGAAGTCCCTGTACTACTGGAATACCTGCCCCGGCTGCGCGACGAGACCTGGGATCGGGCTCCGGGTCTCCTCGAGCGCCTCGAACAACGCCTCAAGACTTTTTAATTTCCAGACTTACGTCTCTCGCCAGCACGCCGGTGTCAGCTCCTCACCCCCCACTGTTTTGTCTTGACGCTTCCCCTGGCGGCTCGTAAACTTCTGCGCCATCTTTTGTTGCGGCGACTGAGCCTAATTGGACGTAGAACCGAGCGGAGACGTTCGCATGGCGGCGAAGAAGAAAACGGCGGCCAAGAAAAAGTCAGCGGCGAAGAAAAGCGCCGCGAAGAAGCCTGCTGCCAAGAAGGCTCCTGCGAAGAAAAAGGCGAGCGCCAAGAAGGGTCCTGCCAAGAAGAAGGCTGCGACCAAGAACGCTCCGGCGAAAAAGAAGGCCGTGACCAAGAAAGCTCCGGCCAAGAAGGCCCCGGCCAAGAAGGCCCCGTCCAAGAAAAAGGCTGCGACCAAGAAGGCTCCTGCCAAGAAGAAGGCGGCCGAGAGCGTCGCGACCAAAAAGCCCGCCAAGGCGAAATCCAAGGCTGCGGCAGCACCTGCCGTCGAGGAGGCGCCGAAGCCTCTTCCCCCCCTCAAGAAGCGCATCTCGAAGAGCGACCTCAAGGAGATCCGCAACAAGCTCCTCAAACGTCAACGAGAGCTCATCGGCTCCATCGACTCGATCGAGTCCGAGTACCTCGGAACGCGTGACAACGCGACGACGACGGGCGGCGACGAAGCCGACCAGGCCAGCGCCGCGCTGACGCACGATATCTCTCTCCGTCTCGCCGAGAACGAGTCGCGCGAGCTCAGCGAAATCCACGTCGCTCTCGGAAAGCTCGAGGACGGTTCGTACGGTATCTGCGAAGCGACCGGCACCGAGATCAACATCCAGCGCCTCAAGTTCCTCCCCTCCGCGCGCCTCTCGCTCGAAGCGCAGCGCAAACTGGAGCTCCACCAGCTCCACTACGACGAGACGACGGGCTGGGTGATGACAGACGACATGAGCGGTGGCTTCTAGGCGCGGAGCGCCTACTCCGCTGAATTCCCCTACCGCACGTTGAGCGTGCCGCCGGTCACTCCGAGCTGTTCGTGGACGCGCAGTCTTGCGAGAAGCTGCGCGGGCTCGATGCTGCCTGCGAGTAGCTCGCGGTAGCTTTCGATCACTTCGCGGGTCGTGTCTCCATCTTCATCGAGCAGCTCGACGCGAAAGGCGCCAAGACCTGCACGTCGAAAAGCCCCGAAGTACGACGCGCCGCTCTGCGCTTGCGCGTTGAAGACCGTGTTGCGGCAGCCGACGTCCGCGGCGACGGGATGATCGACGCCGACGCGATCGCGTACGTGGATCTTATGTACGTCACACGGTCGACCGCAGTCGGTGTGGTCCTTGCCGCTCGAGAGGAACGCCGCGAAGACGCAGTGTTCCATGTGAAACATCGGCATGTGCTGATGGATCGTCAACTCGAACCAACCGGGCGGGGCGATCTCGAAGAGCGTGAGCACCTGCTGTGCGTCGAGATCGTACGACAGCGTGATGCGCTCGAATCCCTCGCCGAGGAGCACGTCCGCGCTGAGCGGATTGGCGACGTTGAGCGAGAAGTCTCCGAGGCGTCGCCAACCGCGCTCGCGGAAGTAGTGCGAGCCGCCGAGATTACGCACGAGGACGCCGTCGGGCTCCGAAAGCTCGACGGGACGAAAGAGCCCGTGCTCTCCCGCCTTCTGGATTCGAGGCGTCGCGACGAAGACCGTCCCGGCTCCCCCGGCACCAACCACCCAGACCGCGTCGCGATAGCGACGGGGATCCTCGTAGTCAAGGATGAGATCCGAAACGCCCGATGTGATCGCTGCGCGAAGCTGCTCCTCGGTCCTCACGAGAACGACGAGCTTCGCTTCGCCAACGGTCGACGCGCCCGTATCCTCGCTACGTCGTGCCCGCAGCGCGTCGAGCCTCGCCGTCAGCACTTCGACGGGATCTCGTAGCGGCCTCGTGTCGACGTCTTCGACCGCTGCGGTCGCCTCGTAGGCTGCCGCTGCGGCCTCGGTGTAGTCGCCA
>CAYZGY010000172.1:0-2822 GCA_964478085.1 uncultured Planctomycetia bacterium | reverse complement strand
CCCCGCGGGGGGCGCCGCGGCCGCGCCCCGACGCCCGCGCGCGGCGACGAGACGCCGCCGCAGCCGGTTGAGCTCGCTGACGGGCAGGATCACTTCGCCCTCGACTCGATTCTCGAGCGCGCCGAGCTCGAAACGCGTCCCGCCGAGACGTCCGAGCTTGCTCTCGAGGACGTCCGAGGAGAGCGGTCGCCTCTCGGCGACTTCGAGCGCGACCTCGGACTCGACACGAATCGTCCCGCTCTCGCGCCTGCACTCGACCGCGAGCGCACCGCTGGCCACACCCGAAACGACGCTCGCGCTTCGTCGGCAACCCGCCCTCGATCCACTTGCGCAGCCGTCGCTCGAGCTTCGGATCGCTCGTCTTCCAGACGCGGTCGCCTGGCGAGACGCGCGAGAAGTCGATGCGTCCGCGCTCGAAGCCGAGGCGGCGACCCGAGAGCTCGTAGATGCGTCCGCCCTGCTCTCGATTCGTGTCCTCACCCGTATCGAAGACGACACCGTCGCCCGGCGCGAGCGGACAGTCGGCCGCGCGGTCGAGCTCGATCGCGTCCTTCTCGATGCGCGCGACGCGACCGACGAACGGGCCGCGCTTCTTGCCGAATCGTGCGTGGACGAGCTTCTGGTGATCGACGCCGTGCACCCATCCCGTGAAAAGCCCGCGCGAAAACGTCATCTCGAGCTCGTAGCGATCGACGTCGTCGATCGCGCCAGAGTCCTCGCTCGCACCTGCGCGAGCCTCGAGCGCCGCGTCGATCGCCTTACGATAGACCCGCGTCACCGCGGCGACGTACTCGGGCGCCTTGAGACGTCCTTCGATCTTGAAGCAGACCACGCCACGATCGATGAGCTCGCCGACCTCGTCGACCGCCGCAAGGTCCTGCGGCGAGAGCAGGTACTTGCGATCACCGAGGTCACGCACCTCGCCGTCGATGATGAGATCGTACGGCATGCGACAAGCCTGCGCACACTCGCCACGATTGGCGCTTCGTTGACCGAGCGACTCGCTCGTGAGGCACTGGCCCGAGTATGCGACGCAGAGCGCACCGTGGACGAAGACCTCGAGCGGCAACATGTCGTCGCCCGTGAGCTTGTCGATCTCGCGCAGCGAGAGCTCGCGCGCGAGGACGACGCGATCGACGCCGAGCGACCTCGCGAAGCGCACACCCTCGGGCGACGTGATCGTCATCTGCGTCGAAGCGTGTAGCTCGACGCTCGGCGCGATGTCACGCGCGAGACTCGCGAAGCCGAGATCCTGGATGATCACCGCGTCGACCCTCGCTTCCTCGAGCCGCCGAAGCATGCTCGCAGCTTCCGCGAGCTCCTCGGTGAAGACGAGTGTGTTGAGCGTCACATGCGCGCGCACCTCGTGCTCGTGGAGGAACTCGACGATGCTCGGCAAATCCTCGAGCGTGAAGTTGTCCGCCCGCATACGCGCGTTGAGAACCGGGAGCCCGAAGTAGACCGCGTCGGCACCCGCGACCACGGCCGCACGCACGCAATCCCAATTACCGGCGGGAGCGAGGAGCTCGGGGCGCTGGATCGATCGTTCGGTGGTCATCGCCCCAGAAGCCTACGAGGGGCGTCCCGGAGCATCAAGAATCAGACAGCGCCGCCGGTCAAATCGCGGGCACGGAGGTGACGAACCGAAGGCCGTCCGCGTTTCGACCGACCGGAAGGGTCGCCGAGGTCGCTGCGGCCGGGTCGCGGCTGTCGCACACGATCACCCGCGTCGCGCCGATGGGCAAGTTGGGGCGGGATCGCGTTCCGGCGGGCATGTACGCGAGCGGGGCCTTGCCGGCGGGCGGCCGGAACCAGAGTCGTCGAATACGCTGATCGAAGGCGCGCTCGAAGACCGCGCGGAACTTCTTCTCGGTACGTCGCGCGTCCGCCGCACCCGCCATCTCGACGAGTCGCATCGCTGCGTCGACGTCCTTTTCGGAGTAGGCATTCTCGAACCTCGCGAGGAACTCGGACTGGACCTCACGCCCGCTCTTCTGCACCCCTTCCGCTTCCGCCTCGACGAGACGATCACAAGCGACGAAGAAGAGACACGAGAAAGCTGCTGCCAGAGAGGCTGCTCGGAGAACGAATCGCATGGCGAATCTCCTCACTTCTTTGGAGTCCCGCGCAGCACGAAGCCACCCGGGACTCCATACCCGTACAACCACCGTGGCCCCACCCACATATTGTGTTTCGGCAGAAGAGGGGGGCGAACTGTGGGACGAAGTGAGGGCGATATCGGAACGCAGCCGTAGCCGCGTGATCAGCGCTTGCGGACGAGGAATTCCGCCTTGTGGACGGGATCACCCGGTTGGCGCATGAGCAGGTTGTCTCCCCGGCGCTTGAAGAGCACCTCGTAGAGATACTTCTGGCCCCCGCGCACTTTGACTTTCACCCAACCGTCCGCGCGATTGTCGTCCGCGACGACGTAGCGGCCGTCGAATCCCCGCTGAATCACCTTCGGACCCGGAATTCCATCGGGCCGGCGAATCGCCGTCGAGGAGATTCTGTCGTTGTCGATCTCGAGAACGTAGCCCTGATGGGCCGTCACGAACTTGTCCGCCATCTGCTCCTCCGCTTGTGCGAGCTGCTCCTCGGTGGGCTGCTCGCCCGACCTCGCGATGGCGTTGTTCAGTCCCTCACGTGCTCCGCCCACAAACACGCTTCGAAGCTCCGCGAGATCGTAAACCCACGTCCCGGCGCTGGAGGCGCTGGAGGTAGCGGCGGAGCCGCGGCTCCGAGGTCGTTCGGCGCATTAGTCGCGGGCGAGATCGCAGACGCGCCCGCGGTCGTCCGTCGAGAGAATGTCCGCGCCGCGCACC
>CAYZGY010000171.1:8964-11822 GCA_964478085.1 uncultured Planctomycetia bacterium | reverse complement strand
TCGTCGAGAACGACAACGCGGGAATCGACTTGTACGCGACGCAGATGTTGAACATTCCGCCGCCGCACGAGATTCCGATGCCGGTGAAATCGTCCTCGGCCAGCTCCGCGAAGACCACGGCGTGACCTTCGACGAGCGGCTTGGGCTCGTAACCGCGCTTCTTGAGGAGACCGCCGAAGACGCCCTGGTGATAGACGACGTTGAAGTCGGCGTCGATCGGGGCGGCCGGGACCGAGTAGTAGCACTTCTCGCCCGGGTAGTTCGGCTCGCCGAGAAGGTTCGAGAGAAGCATCTTCTCGATCGGCATCGCGTCCTGCTCGTCAGGGCTGATGACGCCGTCCTTCATCGGGCGACGAGTCTCACGATTGAAGATGTTCGCGAGCTCGAACGCGGGATCACCGACGACGACCATGCGGTCGTTGACGACGACGTACTGCACGTTCAGGCGCGTGAGCATGTTGCGCGTGTAATCGTCTGCATCGATGTCGATGAAGGCGTTGCGCTGAATCTTGATCGTGACGTTGCCGTCGGTGTCCTGGATGGCGGATGCCAAGTTCGCAGTTCCGACGTCCAGCCCACGTCCCGACTCGTACGAGCATCTCGGGCTGCTCTGAGTCTCGGGCTGCGAAGCGGCGGTCAGCTCGTCGACCAGGGCCGCACCGCTCGAAGTGTCCGGGCCATTATCCGTCGTCATTCTGCACTCCTTTTTGCAACTCCTTCAACTTGGCGAGGGTGCTCTTCACGCCGCCCGCCTTCGCTTGCTTGACTTCGACCTTCTCGATATTCGTCTCGACGGCGGTGTCGCCGGATCCTCGCTCGGCGAACGCGACCATCGCTTCTGCGTCGCTGGCATCGAGCTTCCGGACCTTGCCGCCGGAGACGGAAATGTTCTGAATGTTCTGCTGGATCCCCTCGAGCGACTTCATGAGCTGCTCGTCGGCACCCGACTTGACGCTCATCGCCTCGAGGCGTTTCTCGAGATCTTCCGAGACCTTCGTCGCCATCTCCTCGGCGGCCTGCCCCATGCGATCGATCTCTTCGTTCTTCGCGGCGAGCAAGCCCTCGTACTTCGCGATGGCTCGATCGCTCTCCGCTAGTCTTTCTCGGAGAGATGCGACCTCTTCATTGAGAGATTTCGACTGCTCGCGCTCGGACGACTCGCGCACCTCGACCGAAGCTTCTATTTTCGCGAGCTCGCGCTCTTTTTCGGTACACGTCTCGCGGGCGGTGTCGAGGCTCGCTTCGAGCTGCTCGATATGCTGAGCAGCCTTCGCCGCGACCTCGGACAGCTTCGATTCGAGATCTTCGCTCTTCTGGATCGCTTGGTCGCGCTCGGCTTGGAGCTCGAGCGACGCGTCGACTCGACCCCGCAGCGTCTCGATCTCGGCGCGGAACGTATCGTTCTCGGCCTGGAGCTTTCCGATCTCGCCCTGCTCTTTGATGCGCTCCTTCGCGAGAGCGTCGAACTCCTGCTTCGATGCGTCGATAACCTTTTGACGCTCGACGGAGCTGATCTCCTGGAAGCGCTCTGCGATCACCTTGTCGACCGCTTCCGCGATCAGACGAGAGATCGTCGCTTGGTTCAGGACGTTGACATGCCGGAAGCCCTTCTTGCTCAGGTCCTTGAGCGCGACCTGCGAAGTGCTCTTCTGGATGACGTCCTGGATATCCAAAGATTGGGCCATGGACTCCCGCCCGGGCGTAAACCCACTCTCGCCGTTTGAGACCTAGAGACCTGGTTGGCTCCCCTCTCCCAAGCCAACGTGGACGACCTCCGATCAGTAGAGGTCCCCGAAGCGTAGCATCGGCTGTTTCGAGGCGTCAAACGGACGCACGGTTACGGCGCGACAAGACGCAAGACGTCCAGTTCGTGGACGTGCGCGCGTGGGAAAGAGATCGGTTTCGGAACGAAACGGGGAGGGAGGTTCCGCGAAAGTTTCCAGCGAGCGTCGTTCTCGGAAGGATCCGCACGAAGGTCCGCGACCCGATGGAAAAAGGCTCGCCACTCAAGTGACGAGCCTTCGATTTCTGGTGTAGAGAAGCGCGATCAGTTGTTGCCGAGCTCTTCCCGAATCGTATCACGCACGCGGCGCTGGTAGTAATCTTCGGCCCACGCTCGGTACTTCGCGATGCGCTCGACCTCCTCCTTGGGGAGTCGCGTGTTGGCGCGCTCGTAGCGGTCGAGATACTCGATCGCTACCTTGTAACGCTCGAGGCGTGCGGCGCACTCGAAGCCGCGCCAGTAGACGCGGTCGTCGAGGCGGCCGTTGCTACCGAGGTGCATGTTGAACATCTGGAGCGCCTCGCGGTAGTTGTCGCGAGCTAAATCCTCGTTCTTGTCGGCGAGCTTGCGCAACTCCTTCGCCCGAACCGAATCGTTCCCGAGACGCTTGAGCTCCGATTCCTGCTTGAGGCTCAGCGTCCGGTACCACGTTGCGAGCATGCGGAGCCCTTCGCCGTATCGCGCGAAGCAGCTCGGACAGTCGGACGGTGCCGGAAAGAGCTCCGTCGTCTCGCGGTTCTTCTCGACGTAGCAGAGGAGGTCGTCGAGGCTGGCGCCGATCGCGCGATCCTCTGAATTCTTGTAGAAGCGCGTCAAACAGGCGTCCGCCTCGTCGCGCAGCTCGTTGACACGCTTGGCGATCTCCTGCGGCGTCATCCCCTCCCTTCCGTCGGTCGAAGAGCAGCCGATCGAGAAGGCGGCCACGGAAGCCGTGACGCAAAGCGCGGTGAAAAAACGGAAAAACGGATCGCGAGCCAAAGCACGGCCCGTCGAGGCTCGAACGCCTCTCTGGATAGGAGAGATCTTCATGATGTGAGACAGGCTCGGGTGAGAGTCGAGGGAGGCGGGGCTATGC
>CAYZGY010000171.1:0-8864 GCA_964478085.1 uncultured Planctomycetia bacterium | reverse complement strand
CTCGGAGCATCGTGCCTCGGAGCATCGTGCCTCGGAGCATCGTGCCTCGGAGCATCGTGCCTCGGAGCATAGGCCACCGACAGAACGGGTGGCATTCAGGATCAGCGCTTCTCTTTCTCGCTAACACCGAGGCTACCACCCAGGACTTTTGCGGTCAATCGCCCCCGTCGCGATCCCCCGAACTCGATGACCGGAGGCGCGAGATCACGTCCTCTTCGAGCTGAATTCGTAAGGACTTATGCCTCTGGAGCAGGACGAGCCCGGCCTTCGCCCCCTTCGGCTTGTGAACGAATTTCGCAGGTGTGTAGTCGACCTCGGCCGTCGCGCCTGCGACGAGAACTCCCGACGACCGTATCGGCAGGCTGTAGTAGACGGCCAGCTGGGCGGCGTCGAGAAGCGTCTGGGGCGGCACGGACTTTCCCGCGACCGTCCGAATGATCACGTGAGCTCCGGGCTTCCCGCAGACGTGCAGGAAGAGGTCATTCCCACGCGCGATCTTGAGCGAAAGCTCGTCGTTCTGCCGCGAGTTGCGACCGACGAGGATCTCGTATCCGTCCGCGGAGACGAACCGCCTCGGCCCGCTCGCCGGGGTGCTTGCCACACCCTTCTTATTCGCCCCGCCGACCTTCTGCCCGCGCTTCTTCACGAGTGGCGCGAGTCGACGCTCGATCTCGGCGAAGTCCTCGAGAGTCGTCGCCGACTCGACCGACCCGGCGATCTCGTCGAGCGTCAGGATCGTCGTCTCGATCTCGTCGAGCCGCTTCTCGAGGATCGGCACGGCTCGCTTGGCCTTGCGGTAGCGCTTGAAGTACCGCTCGATGTTCTCGGGCGGTCCGAGCTTGGGATCGAGCGCGATCGTCACCGTCGGCATCTCGGGATCGAAGTAGTCGACGACCTCGACGCTCTTGAGCCCGCGCTTCAGAAGACCGAAAGAGCCCTTGAGCAGCTCTCCGAGCTCACGGTCCTTGTCGCGGGAACGCGCCCCTTCGAGATCCTTCTCGACCTTCTCGATGAGACGGTCCGAGCGCTTGCGAATCGCCGAGATCGACTTCGTCACGCGACGATGCGCGTCGTCGAGGAGCGCCCCGAGCTCGAGAGCTGCGAGTCGCTCGGCGACGACACGATTGAGCGCGAGCGGATCCTGCTCGTCGCTGCTCACGCTCCCATCGCCAGAGTCGCTCGCTTCCAGCGAAGAATCACCCGGCTTCGGTGCCGGTGGCTGATACCTCGTCCCGGCGAGGAACCGTGTCGTCCCACCCGCACACTCTCCCGCTGACGCGAGGACGCGATTCGAGTCGTCGAGCAAGACGGCCTCGGGAGCGGCACCGAAGAGCTGCACGACGAACGACCACGAATGCTCCGCGACGCCGTCGTCCGAGTATCGACCACGCTCGAAGACGAGCTCGAGACGACGATCGCCGCGCGGCTGGCGCACCTCGACGAACCGCGCTCCATCGAGGTGAGCGCGCAGCGCCTGGCAGAAGGCCCCGGGCGAGGCCGGAGCAGGCGGACGCTCCTCGAGGGCGTGCACGCGCGCGAAAGCCTTTCGTGCGCAGACGAGGACGAGAACGTTCTGTCCCGGCAAACGCAGCTTGAGAACCCAAGCGCGCTCGCCGGCGTCCCAGACGTTTTGGACACGAGCGCCGGCGAGTAGCGCGTTCAGCTCAGCGACAACTCCTCGGATCTCGTCAGGTTTCACGCGAACCTCGACGATCGAAGCCGGTCCTAACCTGACGAGAACCTACTCGGCGAGCCACTTCTCGCCGGCCATCTCGTACTCGACGAGCTCGTTCGGGTCGAACCAGAGATCGAGCTCGCGAGCGGCCGACTCGGGCGAATCCGACCCGTGGATCAAGTTGCACTGACCCGACATGCTGAGGTCGCCACGGATCGTGCCCGGCTCGGCTTCGAGGACTTTCGTCTTGCCGATCATCATGCGCGAGACCTTGATCGCGTTGTTACCCTCGAGCGCCAGGACGCAGATCGGCCCGCTCGTCATGAAGCCGACGACGTCGCGAAAGAACGGCTTCTCCTTGTGCTCGGCGTAGTGCTCCTCGAGCGTCTCGTCGGGGAAGACCTTGAACTTCATGCCGACGACCTTGAGGCCCTTCTTCTCGAACCGCGAGATGATCTCGCCCATCGCGCGCCGCTGGACGGCGTCCGGCTTGAGGATGATCAGTGTACGTTCCATCGCATCTGCTCTTCGATTTCGCCTGTGATCTTTCAGTAAGAACTCTCTCGACATTTATCGGTCAGAACGCCGATCGGCCGAAGCATAGTCGGCGATTTCGGAATGCCAAGGCTGGTCCGAAAAAATCGCTCGTCCCCCTGAGCGTCCCGCAATCACTCGGGACGCCCCGTGCATTGGCGGGTATCAGCGACGAAGAGCTCGAGCGAATCGGCCGCTTGGATGCCGAATCGACCTCGTCAACGGGCTGGTAACGCTGCACGACACTCCGGTCGCCGGGCGAAACGCTGTCGCGATGCTATACTTCGCCGGACAAATTTCGAACGGTCGAGGGAGAAAAGGGGCACTATGTCGACGACTCAGCCCGTCGCGTCGGAGTCGAGCACGCTCGCACGCGCCATCTGGAACGGCTCGGAACCCGGAGAATCGGGTGCGGAATACCTGCACCACGCGCTTCTGGCGACGTCCTGTTTCGACGGCCCGGATGTCGAGGAGTACCACCACCGCCTGCTCGGCGAGTTCTTGACGCTCTTCCGTGCGGAGCGCGCGTACCTATTCCACGTCAACTCGGAGGCCCCGGGCTCGTTCGAGCTCGACGAGTGCCTCGCGTCGCTCGATCTCGACGGAGACTCGGTGCCGAACCCGGAGAAGAAGGCGCCCGTCGACCTCGCAACGAAGGCGGCGAAATCCGGCCACCCGGCCTGCGTACAGCTCTCGAAGTCGGGCGACGACTCCGGACTCACACGCTCCGTCCTCTTGCTGCCGGCCGCCTCCCGTGAGAAGACGGTCTGTGTCGCCGTTCTCGAGAATCGCTTCAAGGACCTCGAGGTCACCGAGGACGCGCTCTGCAGCGCGCTCGTCTACTGCCGCTCGCTCGCGGGCCACACGGACCTCGCCGAGACGATCATCGAAAACGAGTGCCTGTGGAAAGACCTGACGCGCGTGCGCGACGAGGCCAAGACGGCGCTCGAAGCAGCCGCCGTCGCGGCGCAGCCGATCTCGGCCACCGCGAAGATGAGCAAGCCGAAGCGTGACGGGCTCAAGGGCGACTACTCGATGATCGTGGGCTCGAGCCTCAAGATGCTCGACATCCTGCAGGTCATCGATCGCATCTCCAACTCGACCGCCCCCGTCCTCATCAACGGCGAGAGCGGCACGGGCAAAGAGCTCGCGGCGCTTGCGGTGCACCACAACAGCCCGCGGCGCGAACAGACCTTCGTTTCGGAGAACTGCGGAGCCATCACCGAGACGCTCCTCGAGAGCGAGCTCTTCGGATACGTCAAAGGCGCGTTCACGGGCGCCAACAAGGATCACAAGGGACTCTTCGAGCTCGCGACGGGCGGCACGCTGTTCCTCGACGAGGTCGGCGACATGAGCCTGTCGATGCAGAAGAAGCTTCTGCGCGTCCTCCAGGAAGGCGTAATTCGTCGCGTCGGCGCCAAGGACTTCACGCCGGTCGAAGTCCGCATCGTCTCGGCGACGAACAAGAACCTCCTCGAAGAGTGCCGCGCGGGGAACTTCCGCGAGGATCTCTACTACCGCCTCAACGTCATCAATCTCGTGCTGCCGCCGCTGCGCGACCGCCGCGACGACATTCCGAAGCTCGTCGAGTTCTTCTTGCGCGAGATCGCGGGGGACTCGGGCGAAGTCTGCGAGATCGATGCCGCAGCGCTCCAACAGATGGTCCAGTACTCGTGGCCGGGCAATATCCGTGAGCTCCAGAACGAGGTCCGGAAGATGGCGACGCTCTGCGACAACGACACGATCTTCCTGCACGACCTCTCCGAGCCGCTGCGCGGTAACGGAGCCTCGCCGTCGGGAGGACCGGATTGGACCGAGAGTCTCGCGCATCTGACGCTCAAGGAGGCCACCGAGCACCTCGAAAAGGCGCTCATCGAACGGTCGCTCCACGCCTCGGGTGGCAACAAGAGTCTCGTCGCCAAGACGCTCCAGATCCCTAAAACCAGCCTGTACAACAAGATCCACAAGTACGAGCTGTGATCTGAGACGCGGAGCTCAGCGCGCGACCCAGCGACCGTCACAAAAATCTGACAATCGCCATAGAAACCTGACGGGCAGGGATCTAAGCTACCGACGAGCCGCATCCGAGCCTCGTGAGCCGCTCCCTCTCGCGGTTCGCTCACGCGCCCCAGGCTTCGCCGAATGTCGACCCCCTCCGAAGCGCTGCTCAGCCGCTGGCAGCTCGTCCGTGTGCTCGCACGCCACGACGAGAGCAGCGTGCTGTTGATGACGGACTCTCCACGTGGTGATCGGCGCTGCGTCGTCAAATTCATCCGCGCGGATGATCCGGACGCGCTCGAGCGGACGAGACGCGAGTTCACCGCGCTGCGCCAGGCGAGCCACCCGCTCATCGCCGAGGCTCGCGACGTCGGACGTCTCGAGCTCACGGCCGAGACGATCCGAGGCTTTCGCGAGAACGCCGAAGGCTGTCGGCTGCTCGACGCGCTTCCCTGGCCGCCGGGCGTCGACCTCGAGCCGGAAGGCCCGGCGGCCCCGAGCGGGACGGCCCCGAGCGGCACCTTCGGATTCCTCACCTTCGATCACTTCGACGGCATCAGCCTCGACAAGGGCTGCCGTCAGCTCTTCGGCTCGATCGCGCCCGACGCGGACACCGCGCCGGCTTGGCGCTCCTTCCTCGAAGCCGTCGCGAGGATCTGTGAGGGGCTCGATCACGTGCATCGCCGCGGCTTGGTCCACTACGACCTCAAGCCCGACAACTTGCTGCTCGCACCACACGGGTCGATGCGCGGCAGCGGATTCGCGGCACCCGAGTTCGACGTCTGCATCGTCGATTTCGGCCTCACCGAGCTCGAGACGACCCCCACGGGAACTCGCGCACGCGGGACGATCCCGTTCATCGCTCCGGAGGTCCTCCACGACGGTCAGGCCGATCGCCGTAGCGACCTCTTCTCGCTCGGAGTCGCCGTCTCGTGGAGCATCCTCGGTCACTGCCCCTTCCACGGTGACGAGCCGAGCGATTGGATCGCCTCGGCGGCTCGCGGCGATGCTTTCGCGCTCGGCCGATTGCCGTTCTCTCCCCCACCAGGGCTCGAGCCGCTCCTCCGGAGCCTGATCGCGCCGGATCCCGAAGACCGCCCCGCCAGCGCGCGAGAGGTGATCTCCGGGCTCGAGTGCATCGGCGGGTTCGCCCACTCGTACGACCCGCTGCCGTTCTGGCGACCGATTCCGACGATCGGATGGGAACGCGAGCTCGGCGTCGTACGCGACGAGATCGAGCAGCTCGAGCACGACGACTCGTCTACGAGCCTAGTTCTGATCGAAGCGAGCGAGCACCACTTCGCGGGACGACTCGTCGAGGAGATCGAGACCGTCGTCCGCGCCGAAGACGGCGACTTCGCCTGGGCGCATTGCGCGGAGCCTCGCACGAAAGCCTACCAGCCGATCGCCGAGATTCTCGAAGAGATCGCGCGCTGGCTCGACTTCTCGGCGCCCCGCTGGGCACCCTTCCACGACGTCCTGCGCGTCTTCACCGAGCTCCACGCAGGAGATGTCGATCACACCGAACCGACGAGCCAGCTCGACGTGACGAGCTTCGTCGATCGACTGACCGAGCTCTTTCTCGAGATCGGCCGCGGGCATCCGTTCGTCGCTTGCTTCCGAGACCTTCACCGCGCCGACAGCGCGACGCTCGCCGTCCTGGGATCGATCGTCCGAAACCTCTCGCTCGAACGCGACCCGCCTCCCCACTCGACCACGGCCGAGTCGAGCGTGGAAAGGCCGAGCCGTCTCCTCCTCCTCGCGACGTGCGAGCCCTCCGACGCGAACACGCTCGAGGAGAGCTCGCCATCGACGGTCCTCGACGCGCTCGAGCAGCTCGCCGCCGCGAAGACGACTCGTCGACTGCGACTTCGAAACCTGACGCTCGACCGAATCCACGAGTGGATCGCCGAGCGTGCCCCGGGGCTCGAGATTTCTTCCCACACGATCCAGCGCCTCTTCGAACGGTCGAGCGGTCGGCCGAGATTGCTCGACGAGCTCCTTCGCCAAATTCGCCGCGATTCGGCGACGCCCGATGGATCGACCGATGCCCCCTTCGGTCTCGTGACGAGCCTCGACGAGGCGCTCCACGAACGGTACTCGCAATTGACACCGGGGATGCGCCACCTCCTCGAGTTTCTAGCGGTCGCCGGGGCACGATACGTGCCGGCAACAGCGATCGGCGAACGTGGCTCCGAGCTCTTCGCACAGTTCGTCAACGCTGCCGAGATCGATGCGGCGCTCCGGTCGCTCATCGAAGGCGGGTTCCTCGAAGCGCGGGGTCGCGATGGATCCTTCGAGGTCGTGTGGAGTAGCGAGAGTGCCCGGCGACGCGTCCTCGCGAACCTCGATGTCGATGTACGGCGACAGTACCACCGCATCCATCACTCGATGTGCAGCGCGTCGAACACGGAGAACAAGCTACCGTGTCGCATCTTCGAGGACGCCGCACATCACGCGCTCGAAGAGTCGAGCTTCCCCTTGTTTCTCGCGCATGCGATCGGCTCCGCGGATCGACTCGCCGAGCTTCACGACCTCGACAGCGCCACCCGACTCTACGAGACCGTTCTCGAGTCGACCCCCGACGAGCTCGGCGACTCGCGGGACAAACTCCGCCAGATGGTTCACGAGCGTCTCGTCGACGCCTACCGCCGCAAGAGAGAGTGGGGACGCGCCCTCGAAAAGCTGACGATCCTGCAGTCTCTCGTCGAGGACGAAGGGGATCGCGTCGGACTCGGAGTCGTGTTGCGACGACTCGGCGAGACGTACGCTGCGCCGGGAGAATCCGCGAGCGCGGCACACTTTCTCGAACGCAGCGTCACCACTCTGCGCGCGTCCGCCGATGGCGGCACGTCGTACCCTCGCGGGCCGGATTCGGAAGGCGAGCTCTGTCGCTCGCTCCTTTCCCTCGGCGGGTTCCTACTCGATCGCAATGATCACGCTCGCGCGACCGAACGCCTCGAGGATTGCCGCGCCATCGCGTCCGAGCATCCCGAGCTCGACGGCGAACGGGCACAGGCTCTGCTCCTCCTCGCAGAGATCAGCGCCAACGCGAACGAGCACGAGAGAAGGCTCGAGCTCGTGCTCGAAGCGAAGTCACTCGCCGAGAGCCGCCGAACCGACGCACAGAGCTCGCGAGAGACCGAGCTCCTCGCGAAGACGACGCGCGCGCTCGCCAGTGCCCAGCAAGCACTCGACGAGCGAGAGGCCGCGATCGAGACTCTTCGCGCCGGCATCGAGAGCTTCGAGGCCGTGCGGGCGAAAGCGCACATCGCGGAGTGCTACAACAGCCTCGGAACGCTTCAGTACCAAACGGGTGACTACCCCGGCGCGTCGAGCTCGTACGAGCAGTCGCTACGACTCAGCCGACAGCTCGGAAACGACGTCGGCATCGCGAGAAGCTTCAACAACCTCGGCAACCTCTGCCGCTTCCACGAGCAGGCCGACCGGGCGAGCGAGTACTACAAGCTCGCGATCGACACGTTTTCCCGACTCAACGAGCCCGAGCTCCTCGCCGGCTCACTCAACAACCTCTCCGGCGTGCTCGAACGCGAGGGGCTGTTCACCGAAGCGCTCGACTACGCGTTCCGCGCGCTCAGTCGCCGCAAGAAGACCCGATCGACGAGCGGCGTGGCCTTCTCGTACTACCGCATCGGGATGATCTACCAGTCGAAGGGTGAGCTCGCGAAGGCGCTCACTCACGCGCTCAAGAGCCTCAAGCTGCGGGAGCAGCTCGACTCGAAGGTCGATATCGCGTTCTCCCATCTGCAGCTCGCCGAGCTGCGCTTGACCCTCGGCGACCTCGCCGCGGCGTGGCAACACTGCGACACCGGTACGAACACCTTCGTGAGCATCGAGAATCGCAACGGCGTGCTGATGGGTCGCGAGATTCGCGCTCGGATCGAGACGCAGCTCGGCCTCCTCGAGAAAGCCGACGCCGAGCTCCGATCGGTCGTCGAGGAGGCGCGCGGAGCCGAGGTAGACGTGACCGTCGGAGAGAGCTTGCTGCATCTCGGCCAGCTCGCGCTCGAGACAGGCCAGCTCGCAGAAGCCGAGCGTCAACTCGTCGCTGCCGAGAAGCTCTTTCGAACGATCCGCCACCAGCGAAAGATCGTCGAGTGCCTTCTCAGCCTCGGGATTGCTCACTTCGAGCTAGGCCACCCCGAACGCGCCGAAGGACATCTCGAGGAGGCCTACTCGATCCTCGAGAAGCTCGGCATTCGGGACCTCGTGCCGGTCTACTTCCTGGCGAAGAGTCGCCTCGAGTCCGAGTCGCCGAGCTCGGACCCCGAGAGCGTCGAGAAGCTCCTTCAGCGAGGTCTGCAGGAGGCCCGCACGGCGCAGCTCAAGGATCTCCAGTGGCGATTCCATTCGGAGCTCGGGCAGCTCGAGAGTCGCCGCGGCGACTTCCATCGCGCGCGCATCCACTTCCAAGAGGCGAGGGACGATCTCGAAGATCTGCAGTCCGGCTTACCGTCGGAGCTGACTCAGGACTTCTTCAAGCTCTCGGCGCGAGCGACCCTGGTCAAGCTGAGCGCACAGTCGATCGACCCGGCGGACCACGGCCTCGGACCGCATCACGAGCCCGGAGAGTCTTACAGCGTCGCTGCGATCTCTGTCGACGAGGGCTCGCATCCGGACACGGGCTCGCATCCGG
>CAYZGY010000170.1:3025-11837 GCA_964478085.1 uncultured Planctomycetia bacterium | reverse complement strand
ACTTCGGAAAAACAGAGGAATTGACGCCTTCACCTCGTTGAGCGATGCTCCACTCTCATGGGGCCGAGATGAAGTGCAGAGGAGTTGGAGCGGCGACGCCGTCGAGCGGTCGAGTCGCTCCGCCAAGGGCGAAGTCTGGGCGAGATCGAGCGATGGCGACGCAGGGAGTCTCTCAGGACAAGACAGAGCGCCGATAGACGAGGAGCAACCCTCGTTCTTTCTCGGCGAATCCGGGGTGAGGCCGACTCCGACGCTTCGGCGCACGTTCGCACCAAGCGGCCAAACTACGACGCAACGCTGCTCGAGTCGACACGACCGAATCTCCGCGATCCACGCGATCGCCGTCAGCTCGAAGCAACGCCGTCTCGAACTTCGCCCTATCGCTGCAATACATCGGCGGCGAGAAACCGCAGGCATTGGCGACTTCCGGCATACGCTCCGAGCTTGAATCCCGGCGGGGGGGAGCAGCACGAAGCACGCGAGACTCGCGGGCTTGGGGGCGGTGGACCGAGACAACCTTCGAGCCGTGGTTTCGCGCGAGCTCGATCCTCTTCGGACCAAGCCGAATCTTCTCGCCGGAATCATCCGTCAAACAAGACTGCCGCTCCGGCTGTGAGATCATCCACTTCAGACGCCGGAGCCTGTAACACATTCGGCTGCGGTCTCCCTCCTGGTCGGGACGCCGGAGCCGAGGTCACCATTGGCGGAGAGCCAGCCAATGTCTTCGCAGTTTCGATGCGTGGCATTCACATCGAGGTGTCACCCGTCCGTGCCCTTGACGCCCCTCGCGTGCCGGTTCACGATAGCTGCTCTCCCGAAGAAACAGAGGAGCAGCTTTGAACTCGCTTGACTGGCTCGTCGTCGTCGCGCTCAACGGATCGATCATCGCGTTCGGCTTCTACCTCGCGCGAGGCCTCAAGTCGAGCTCTGAGTGGTTTCTCGCGGGGCGTAGCCTACCGTGGTGGATCGTCGGTCTTTCGATGTACGCGACGGCGATCGACGCGAGCGACCTCGTCGCGGACTCGGGTGGAACGTATTCGCTCGGCTTCACGTATTTCACGGCCAATATGGTCGGGACCGTCGTGGGTTGGGCGATCGCAGGGTTTTTCGTCTTCTTGCCGATGTACCGCGCAGGCATGTTCACGAACGCGGAGTACCTCGAGGCGCGATTCGGTCCGGCTACGCGCGTGCTCTGTGCGTTTATCCAGGTGCAGTATCGCACGCTCGTGCTCGGCGTCATCTCCGGTTCGCTCTACTGGACGCTGCGCGTCGTCTGTGAGTGGGAGCACGGGACCGCGATCACGACGCTCGTCCTCGTCGCGATCTTGGCGGCTGTCTACACGGCGTTCGGCGGGCTTCGCTCGGTCGCGATCACCGATTCTCTGCAGTTCGTCGTCATGACGATCGCGGCCGTCATCGTCTGGTTTTTCGTCCTCGACCGGCTCGGGGGTTGGTCGGGCCTCGAGGAGAGTCTGCGAAACGCGGATGGGGATCTGTCGCACTTGCTTCACGTCGGCGAGGATCGTACCGACGGCCAAGACGTGAGTGATCGTTCGCAAGAGGAGATCGACGGACTTCTCCTCCTCGGCGGGGAGTACCGCGAGGTCGAGTCTCGAAAGCTCATCGAGCGCACGACTCCGGGCTGGCTTCTCGCGATCGGACTCTTCATCGCGGGTCTCGCGTATCCGATCGTCAATCACACACAGAGCATGCGCATGTTCGCGTCGAGGAGCGAGTGGGACCTCAAGATGTCGGTCTTCGTCGCGGGGCTCGTCCTGATCGTGCTCTCCTTCTTCAATCTGTCGATGGGAGTGCTCGGCCGTGCCATGGTGCCGGACCCCGCGGGCGAGTTGGGCGGTCACGCCGATCGGATCTATCCCTGGCTCGTGGCACAGGTCGACATCGTCGGCCTCAAGGGCATCGTTGTCGCCGGTATCTTCGCGGCGACGTTTTCGACGTACGACTCGATCGGGTCATCCGTTTCGACACTACTCACGCGTGACGTCTACGCGCGGCTGCTCGTCCGTGACCGCGACGACCATCACTACCTGCGCGTGGGGCAGTGGCTGACGCCCGTCGTCATCGGGATTTCGTTCGTGTACTTGCCCTCTCTCCTCGCCGGGGGAATCCTCTTCAAGTACCTCAGCAACACGAGTGCGATCCTCCTGCCGCTTCTGACAGTCTTCCTCGTCGGGCGCTTCACGAGTGTGCACCGATCGTCGGGACTGATCGGTTTGCTCGCCGGCTCGGCCTACGGCATTTTGCGCCTCGCCGCTCCGAGCGTCGCCGCGAAACACGGCATCGCGATCTTGCCGGATGCGATGATCGATCCGTACGGCGCGTACATCTTCGCGATGGTCATCACGACGGTGACGATGCTCCTCGTCTCGCTGATCCGCGGCTGGGAGGCGCCCGGTATCCGAACCGCGGAGCGCGTCTCGGCGGCGAGCGGCTGGCTGGGGACGAGCCAGGCGGAGTTGCGCGAGCTGTCGGAGGCTGGGGCGAAGGAGGGGGCCTCGGCATGCGTCCGTGAAGAGACCGGGTGGCTCCCCGCGATCCTCGCCATCGGCGTGATCGCGTTCGGCGCGTTCGTGTGCTTCGTTCTGTTCTGGTAGCCGCTCGTGGGGACCCGGGCAGCCGTTCTTCGGAATTGACGAGATTTACGATTTCTCGGATTCCGTCTTGATGCCCCTGCCGTCCTGATGGTCATTCAACCAAAGGATTGAATGATGGTCGCGCCCAGAAAAGCTCCTGAACCCGCGTGACTCGATCGCGGCGTCGACCCGGAGGAACCGGATCGACGCCGCGATCGAGTGGAGATTGGGACGCAGGTCGGGTTGTGGGTGAGTGCCTGATCGTCAGCTCAGATCGCGTCGCCGCCGCGCTCACCCGTGCGGATGCGAACGGCGTCTTCGAGCGGAAGAACGAAGATCTTGCCGTCGCCGATCTTGCCTTCCTCACCCGAACGACCACTCGAGATGATCGCCTCGATCGTCGGCTCGAGGAACTCGTCGTTGACGGCGATTTCGAGCTTCACCTTGCGGATGAGGTTCACCTGGTACTCGTGCCCGCGGTAAACCTCGGTGTGACCCTTCTGGCGTCCGATGCCTTGCACGTCGCTCGTCGTCAGTCGAAAGACCTCGACCTTGCTCAGTGCTTCTTTGACGGCCTCGAGTCTCGAGGGTTGAACGATTGCGATGATGAGTTTCATGGCGTTTGCCTCCGCGCTCTCCGAGGGCCGAGCCCCCGGAATTCAAACACTTCTCATGATCAGTAGTTGTAACCTGCTTCACCGTGATCGGACACGTCGAGTCCCTCGTTTTCTGCATCCTCGGAAACCCGCAGACCGACGAGCTTGTCGGTGAGTTTGAGGAGGATGAACGAGATGACGAGCGTATAGACGATCGTCACGACGGCGGCGAGGGCCCGGACGCCGAGTTGCGAGCCGATGCTGTAGTCGTCACCTCCCGATCCGCCGAAGGTCGACGCGGCGAAGACGGCCACCAGGATTGTCCCGATGAAGCCTCCGACGCCGAAGACGCCGAAGACGCCGAGCGAGTCGTCGTAACCGAGCATGTTCTTGAGGCTCGTCGCGGTCCAGTAGCACACGACTCCCGAGGTGAGTCCGATGACGAGCCCGCCGACCGGGCCGATGAACCCCGAAGCCGGCGTCACGGCCGCGAGGCCTGCGATCGCGCCCGTGGCCGGGCCGAGGACGCTGGGCTTACCGTTCTTGATCCACTCGATGATCATCCACGTCGCCGTCGCCGTCGCCGTCGCCGTCGCCGCGGAAATATGCGTGACGGGGAGAGTCATCGCGGCGCCACCGTTCGCGCCGAGGTTGCTGCCGGCGTTGAATCCGAACCGGCCGACCCAGAGCATCGCCGTGCCCGCGAAGGTCATCGTCAGATTGTGCGGGGGCATCGGTTCTTCCTCGGCATCCAGCCCGGTAGCGTGCAGACTTCGCGTGCCGTCGAGATGACCTTCGACGGACGCTTGACCGGCTTCGAGATTCCGCTTCCGACCGAACGACATTTGGACGACCACTGGATGGGGATCGCGTTCGCCGGTGCGGATCTCGTCGCGGCAGGCCCCTTCGGTCCCTACGGAGAGCTCTTGCGCGTTCGTGCGTTCCCCGACGAGGAGTTCGAGGAGCAGAGCTTCGTGCGCGGCGACGCGAACGGCGACGCTCGAGTCGACCTTTCCGATTCGGTTTCGGTGCTCGGAGTGCTCTTCCTCGGAGGCGTCGCGTTCACCTGTCCATCTGCGGCGGACGGCAACGACGATGGCTCGCTCGACGTCGCGGACGCGATCTACGTCTTGGCGTTTCTCTTCCAAGGCGGCACGCCGCCACCTGCGCCGTTTCCCGAAGCCGGGCCGGACCCGACCCCCGACGCGCTCCCCTGCGGGCGCCTCGCTGACTGAGTCCTCGAATCGTCGAGAGCGGATTTTCGCGCGCTTGCGACGGGGCGCTTTCTACGGTTACGCTGAACACCGGAGAAGAGGCGTCATGCGAGCTCGAAAGCCGACCCGTTTCGTATTGGGTGCCGTCATCGTCGTGGCGCTCGGTGGACTCACGCCGAGCGTCTCGGGCCAGACCAAGTACCCCGGTGTCGATTCCGTCTTCCCTCTCGCGGTGAAGCGTGGAGAGACGACCGAGGTCGAGGTACGGACGAACGGCAACGTCGTCTCGGCGTACGGGGCCTTACTCGAGGGCGACGACATCAAGGGAGACGTTGTCCTGAGAACGAAGACGCGAAAGATTCCGTCCGCGTACGCGTACGTCCGGGTCACACCGGCGAAGGACGCTCGCGTCGGCAGTCGCGACCTTAGAATCCTCACTCGCGAGGCGATCACGACGCTCGGCCGCATCTACGTCACCGACCTTCCGACTTTGCGTGAGAAGGGCCCTCCGGCGACGCTCGAGAAGGCGCAGGCGATCGAGCTTCCTTGCGTCGTCAACGGTCGCGTGCAGAAGGCGGTCGAGACGGACTGGTTTCGCTTCGAGGCGAAGAAGGGCGAGCGGATCAACTTCGAGATCCTCGGCACGCGGCTTCACGAGACGATTCACAAGATCGGTCGCTTCACGCCGCACTTCGATGCGTTCCTCTCGATCCACGACGCAGAAGGGCGAGAGCTCGCAGCCGCCGACGATCACTACTTCGCCGATCCTTTGCTCTCGTTCGAGGCCCCGAAGGACGGCGCGTATCACGTCGTCGTTCGCGAGGCGAACTACAAAGGCCACGCTTCGTACACGTACGCGCGCGTCGCGACGCGGGGGCCGGCTGCGACGCTGACCTATCCGCTCGCGGCGAAGCCCGGCGAGGAGGCGGAGGTCTCGATCCTCGGCGAGGGGCTCCCGAACGATGCGCGGGCTCGTATCCAGATCGACGACGATGCGACAGTGCGAATCCCCGAGCTCGTCCGTCCACGTCTCGAAGAAGGCGAAGGACGGGAACTTCTCGTCCTTCCGAGTGAGCTTCCGATCGTTCGCGAGCGGGAGGCGCTTGATGCGAGCACGAACGACCTACCCGACGGTGCGGAGAAGGTCGATCTTCCCGTCGGCATCGCGGGACGACTCGGGCGAGCCGACGACGTCGACACGTTTTCTTTCGTGGCGAAGGCAGGGGTCTCGTATCGCGTCGAGGTTTTCGCGAGACGACTTTTCAGCCCGGTCGACAGTGAGATCGAGATCCTCGACGCGAGCGGCAAGGTCCTCGTCAAGGGCGACGACTCACGCGACCTCGTCCGGCGAAGTTCACGTGACAGTGCGTTGCTCTTCCGTGCACCCAAGAGCGCGACGTACTCGCTCCGTATTCGAGATCTCCACGCACGTGGAGGTGAGAGCTTCGTCTATCACGTCGAGTGTGCCGTCGACGAGCCGGATTTCGAGCTCACCTTCGATCCCGAGCTCGCGATGGTCGCGCCGGGGAATCGTACGCCGATCTACGTCCGGGCTCATCGACGAGGCGGCTTCGCGGGGGAGATCGAGCTCGCGGTCGAGAATCTCCCGAAGGGCGTCGAGGCGGTCGTTCCGACCATCCGACCCGGCATGACCGACGCTTGCGTCGTCTTGCGCGTCGCGCCCGATGCGAAGCCGAATGGGACGAACATCCGCATCCATGGGAAGTCGTTCGTCACCAAAGACGGCGTGGAGCGGGTGCTTCGCCGTCGCGCCCGGCCGCTGGTCGAGATCTACCAGGCTCAGCGCGTCATCGGCCGAACGGCCGGAGTCTGCGTCACCGAGCGATCGGATATCGAGGTGACGACGACCATTCGCCGCGTCGTTCTCAAACCCGGCGAGACGAAAACCGTTCCGGTTCGTCTCGTTCGCGGCGCGAAGTACAAGAGCGGCTCGGTGTCTCTCTGGGGCGAGTGGAAATTTCGAAACAGCAACTTCGGCAATTCCTTGCCGCCCGGGGTCACCGTCGACGAAAAGAAGAGTCGGCTCGGCATCGTCGGCTCGAAAGTCGAAGGCCTGCTCACGCTGCGCGCGGCTTCGACCGCGAAGCCGATCACCGACGTGCCCACGGTCGTCATCGGGCTCATTCCGATCGAGTTCAGCGTCTTCGTGCCGTTCTGTACGGAGCCGATCCTCGTCAGCGTCAGCGGCGCGGACGGAAGGGTGGCCGCAAGATGAGAAACCTCACGATGTCTCGCTGCGCGCTCCGGCTCCTACCGATGATGTTTCTCGCATCTCCGTCGATCTCGTTCGGCGGCGAGTCCGTGCCACCGATCCGGAGTCTCTTCGTGTATCCGGACGAGGTCGATCTCGTACGGCAGGATGCCGTTCAGCGTCTCGTCGTCTGGGGAGAGCTCGAGGATGGCAAGTTCTACGATCTCACTGATCACGACGCACTCCGAATCGAGTCGTCCGACCCGGCGGTCGTGAAGATCGGTCGGTCGGATGAGGGCGCTCGTCCTGCAGTGCGCGTCGGCCCGACGCTGCATGCGAAGGGAGGGGCGGCGCAGGTTCGAGTCCGGCTCGGGGATCACATCGCCGAGACCGCGGTTCGCGTTCAGTCGCCGAAGGGGGTGGAGAGACCACGCTTCGTCCACGACGTCCTCGCGCGTCTGACACACGCGGGCTGCAACTCGGGATCCTGTCACGGGGCGCAACACGGAGCGGGCGGATTCAAGCTCTCGCTTCTCGGGTATGAACCCGACATCGACTTTATCGAGATCGCTCGTGGCGCCGGTGGAAGGCGCGTCGACCCGGTCGATCCCGATCGATCGCTTCTCATCGCGAAGCCGCGCGGTCTCATCGCCCACGAAGGTGGCGTGCGATTTCGGGAGAATTCACCGACGCACAAAGCTCTACGCGGCTGGATCGAATCGCGAGCTCCTCGAGACGCGAAGGACGCGCCTCACGTCGAGTCCCTGTCCGTCTTTCCTCGCGAGCGCCGGCTCTCTCTCGAGCAGTCGATGCACTTCATCGTCACGGCGCGACTCTCCGACGGAAGTCGCGAGGACGTTACGGGGCGCGCGCTGCTCGAGTCGCTCAACACGGGCGTCGCTTCGGTTTCTCCGTCGGCGCGGGTCGTCGCGACGGGACGCGGCGAGACCTCGATCATGGTGCGCTACCAGGGACAGGCCGACGTCGTCCGAGTGACCGTTCCGTTTCGCGACTTCGTCGATCTTGCCTCGTTCGAGCCGAGGAGCTTCATCGACGAGCACGTCGCTCGCAAGTGGTCGAAGCTCGGTCTCGAACCTTCGGCGACCTGTAGCAACGGCGAGTTTATCCGCCGACTCTTTGTCGCGAGCATCGGCACCCTTCCGACTCCCGAAGAGACGCGCTCCTTTCTCGACGACCCGAGCCCGGACAAGCGCGATCGGCTCATCGACGCGGTCCTCGAGCGACCCGAGTACGTCGACTACTGGACTCTCAAGTGGGGCGACCTCCTGCGCGTCAATCGCACGAACATGAACGAGAAGGGCATGTGGGCGATGCACAATTGGCTGCGGGCCGAGGTGCGCGCGAATCGTCCGCTCGATCAGGTCGTCTCGCGACTCGTGACCGCACAGGGCAGCACGTACACGAGCGGTCCGACGAACTTCTTTCGCGTCGCACAGAAGCCGAAGGACCTCGCGGAGACAACCGCGCAGGTCTTTTTGGGCGTCCGCATGCAGTGCGCTCAGTGCCACCATCACCCCTTCGAGAAGTGGACGCAGGAGGACTACTGGGGACTCGCTGCGTACTTCTCGCGCCTCGGGATCAAGTCGAGCTCCGAGTTCGGCGTCTACGGGCGGGAGCAGGTCGTCTACGTGAAGCCGAGCGGGGAGGTGCGGCATCCGAAGACGCGGAAGGTCGTGCCGCCGCGACCCTTGGGAGCCGGCGACACCGAGTCGAAGCCCGGGGCGGCCGACGCGAGCGGTGATCGTCGACGTGCCCTCGCGAGCTGGCTCACCTCGAAGGACAACCGTCTCTTCTCACGCAACCTCGCCAATCGGTTTTGGGGCTACGTCTTCGGCATCGGAATCGTCGAGCCGATCGACGACTTGCGCGTGACGAATCCGCCGACGAATCCCGAACTTCTCGACGCTCTCGCCGACGCGCTCGTCGAGGGCCGATTCGACCAAAAGGCGCTTCTGCGGACGATCTTTCGCTCGAGAGTCTTTCAACTCTCCTCCAGAACGGAGACGCAGACGCGAGGCGCGGACTTCTTCTTCGCGACGTATCCGACGCGCCGGCTTTCCGCAGAAGTTCTGCACGATGCGATTTGCTCGGCGACGCAGGTTCCGGAGCCGTTTTCAGGTCTGCCGGCCGGATCGCGAGCCATCGGCCTTCCCGACTCCAACTACTCGTCGTACT
>CAYZGY010000170.1:488-3015 GCA_964478085.1 uncultured Planctomycetia bacterium | reverse complement strand
CCAAACGCGTGATGGCGTGCGAATGTGAACGCGTCAGCCGTCCGAACATGGCGCAGGCGCTCCATCTGATCAACGGCGATTTCATCGAGAGACGGGTTTCTCACGCGAAGGGACGTGTCGCCAAGCTGCTGGCCGCGAAGGTCAGCGACGAGAAGATCATCGACGAGCTCTACCTCGCGACGTACTCACGCCGCCCGATCGAGGCCGAGGTTGCGAGAGTGCGCGGGCTCGTCGCAGCGTCGCCGAGTCGAAAAGAAGCGTTCGAGGATGTTCTCTGGGCGCTGTGTAACTCTGCCGAGTTTCTTTTCAATCATTAGTCGAGAAGAGACCATGCACGATCGAGACCTGACCCGTCGTCGTGATTTCATCCGAGTCGGAGCGCTCTCGTCTCTCGGATTGACCCTGCCTCGCCTCCTCGCGGCCGAGGAGCATGCGAAGGCGTCCGGTCGGACGGAGTCGTCGAAGAAGGCGACATCGTGCATCCTGCTCTGGCTCGGCGGAGGACCGAGCCACATCGACAGCTTCGATCCGAAGCCCGATGCGCCCGCCGAGATCCGTGGCGAATTCAAATCGATCCCGACGAAGATCCCTGGAGTTCACTTCACCGAGCACGTCGCGCGTCTCGCGAACCGGATCGATCGCTTCAGCCTGCTGCGTTCGGTGACTTCCCCCGAGAACGGACACGAAAGGGCCACGCACGACCTGCTCTCGGGTTACCGATTCACCCCGGCGCTCTCGTATCCTTCCTACGGATCGGTCGTGGCGCGTCAGATCGAAGAAGGGCAGCTGGCGAGCGCGGGCGACATGCCCGGGTACGTCTTGCTCGGCGGGTATCCCTTCGCCTACGGCGGTGCGGGTTACCTCGGGGCGCAGTTCAATCCCTTCGGCGTCACCGACGATCCGAACGCCAAGAGCTTCCGCGTGCGGGACGTCTCCTTGCCGGGGGGCTCGAGCCCGGAGCGTGTCTCCCGACGTCGCAAGATGCTCGCCGCGGTCGACACGTTTCAGCGCGGCGTCGAGTCGGCCGACGTCGGCGTCATGGACGCGTTCTACGAGAAGGCTTACGCGCTGATCAGCTCGCCGGCGGCCAAGTGGGCCTTCGACCTCGAAAACGAGGCTGCCCACAATCGTGATCGTTACGGCCGGCACCGCTTCGGCCAGTCCTGCTTGCTCGCGCGGAGGCTGATACAGGCCGGGGTGCGTTTCGTCACGATCAACATGGGCGGCTGGGACACACACCAGAACAACTTCAAGTCGCTCAAGACGAAGTTGCCGCAGGTCGACCAGGGCTACTCCGCTCTCCTCGACGATCTCGCCGAACGCGGCCTTCTCGACTCGACGGTCGTCGCGTGCTTCGGAGAGTTCGGCCGGACACCGAAGGTGAACCCGTCAGCCGGTCGGGACCACTGGGGCCGTGCGATGAGCGTCACGATCGGAGGCGGGGGACTCCGCCACGGACTCGTCATCGGCGAGACGAATGACCGCGCCGAGGAACCGACCGAGCGCCCGATCACCGTCGCCGACCTCGCCGCGACGATCTACCACGCCCTCGGCGTCGACTTCTCGGAAGAGTACCTGACGCCGCAGAATCGCCCCGTGCGAGTCAACTACCAAGGGACGCCGGTGGGCGAGCTCTTCTGAGCCCTGGCCAGAAACTCCCCGATCCACCGAAAAAAGCCGCCCCTCGTTCCTTGTCCCTTATGTCAGGGCGTATTTCACGCCACTGGCTTCTTCCCCCATCAATCCGACGACGAATCGACCGATGAATCGCCTCGCGGCACAGTCCCAGCTCTTTGCGCAAGACTCGTCGAGTCTTCGTGATTCCCAGTTCGGGGATCAACCGAGCCGGAGGTGGTGCCGCCTGAGTGTCGATCTCTGATCGTCCCCTCTCTTCGAAATCCGCATCCCTCCGGCAGCTCGTACACGTTTGCGATCTGGTCCACGGGGATGATCTGTCCTCACGGTTTCCCGGACGCGCACGCTCCGGGTGGTCCGGAGGTCAAGTGCGTTCGGGTGTTCCGTTCCATTCCTCATGGCTCGACCAGGAGGCGAGCCGTCCCACGAAAGGAGACACGATGAACACTCCAAGGACGCAGATCAATGTCGGCACGATCGGACACGTCGATCACGGCAAGACGACGCTCACGGCTGCGTTGACGAACGTCCAAGCGCATCGAATCGGTGGCCACGCCGTTTCGTTCGCGGAGATCGACAACGGAAGCGAGGAGCGCGATCGTGGTATCACGATCAGCACGTCGCACGTCGCACGTCGAGTACGAGTCCGAGACGCGCCACTATGCGCACATCGACTGCCCCGGACACGCGGACTACATCAAGAACATGATTACGGGCGCCTCGCAGATGGACGGTGCCGTGCTGCTCGTGGATGGTTCTCGAGGACCCCAGGAGCAGACCCGTGAGCACGTTCTTCTGGCGAAGCAAGTCGGTGTGGAGTCGCTCGTGGGGGTTTTCAACAAAAGGGGCCGCCGCCCACCCCCCCACCCCGGGCGCGTCGCCCGCCCGACCC
>CAYZGY010000170.1:0-478 GCA_964478085.1 uncultured Planctomycetia bacterium | reverse complement strand
GAGCTCCTCGAGCTCGTCGAGCTCGAGACGGCCGAGCTGCTCGAAGAGTACGGATTCACCGCAACACCGATCGTTCGTGGCTCGGCTCTCGAGGCTCTTCGCGCTGCGGAAGCGGGGGACTTCGCGGATTCCGTGACCGTCGCGATCGATGAGCTCGTCGTTGCCCGCGACGCACACGTCGAGTGCCCGCCTCGTGACGTCGACGCGCCGTTCCTGATGCCGATCGAGAACGTTCACACGATCGAAGGGCGTGAACCGTGGTCACGGGTCGCGTCGAGCGCGGTGTTGTCCGGGTCGGCGACAAGGTCGAGGTCGTGGGTCTCGTCGACGGTGGAAAGCCGAGAGACGTGGTCGTGACGGGCACGCAGTCGTTTCGCCGAGTCGTCGAGCAGGCCGAGGCCGGCATGAATGTCGGACTCCTCTTTCGCGGTTTTCGGCGCGACGAGGTGGTGCGCGGTCAGCTCATCGCGGCGCCGGG
>CAYZGY010000169.1:0-11854 GCA_964478085.1 uncultured Planctomycetia bacterium | reverse complement strand
GCCTCGTCGTGGGCGACGAGGCGTACTGGTCGATCCTCAACGGTGCGACGTGGGAGCTCTGGCGCACACCTGCCAACGACCCCGCGAACAACACCGAGCTCCTCCACAGCTACGTCGACCAGGCCGGCGTGGAGGACGACCTTCTTCAATTCGCGGCAGGGGCGAACATCGGCGGAGTCGACTACCTGTTCTTCGCCGCCTCCGATGCACCCGACTCGACCGAGCTCTGGCGAACGAACGGCGACCCCGGCAGCATCGTCGAGCTGACGAGCTTCAACAGCGGCGGCGGCGACGGTGGAGGCAGCCCGCGCGCGATGGTCGAGTACGGCGGCCTCCTCTACTTCATGGGATTCTCGAAATCCGGTCCGTACGACGGCGAGTACGTGCCGCAGATCTGGCGCTCCGACGCCACGGTGGTCGGAACGCAGATCGTGCACGACCTGGCGGTGACCTCCGGCCAGCCGCGCACCCTTGCCGACGCCGAGGGGCTGGTGGCCGGAGGCAAGTACTTCTTCACGGTGCCCGGACTCCTGTCCGACCGGCCGCCACCATCGCCGCCGCCCGGCGGCATCTCGTGCAACGGCCGCGAGGCGGTCGCCGGAGCGTCGATCTCGCCGAGGGCCGGGGAGGTCGGCCTGGTCAGCGGCTCGGTGACAGGAGAGATGTCCGTCAGCCACGCGTTCAAGGTCCGCGAGGCCGGCACGTTCGCCTTCAGCTTCTGCCAGGCGGGGGGCACGGCGAACTACGACACCTGGATCTGCGTGGTCGATGAGGCGGGCGAGGTCGTCGAGGCGAACGGAAACCCCATGTCCAACGACGACCACTGCGGTTTGTTGTCGGAGGTCGAGGGGGTTCTCTCCGCCGGCGACTACTACGTCGTGGTCTCGGGCTTCTCCACGTCGGCGGGCGACTACACACTCGCCTACGTGGCCAGCGTGGCCGACAGCCAGCCGACGCCGACGAACCGGATCTACGCGCTCGACGGCTTGAACGCGACCCATCTCCCGACGCCCGAGCTCGCGGACGAGATCCGGAGCCTGACCGTGCTCGGCGACGAGATCGCCTTCGCGGTGCGCGTCGGCGGTCGCGTCGGAGTCTGGCGCAGCGACGGAGCCGCCCGCGGCACCTTCGAGGTCGGCCTTCACGACGCGACGATCGGCGACGATGTGGTCTCGATCGACGGACGTGCTCTCTTCACCAGCAACAACATCTCCCGCCCCGGCCTCTGGACGACCGACCACCTCAACGAGTCGATCTCGAATGTCATCGACTTCGGCGACGTCACGACAACACTGACGGTCGATCTCGTCGACGTCGAAGGCGATGGCGTCGTGACGCGCCGCGACTTCACCGCCACGGCAACGACGATCGGCGCGGACGCGAACACGGTTCCCGTGAACGTCGAGTCGGTCTTGCGAGTCGACATCACCGATGCTCTCCGCGGCCTCTTCGGAGACCATCTCGAGAAGATGACCCTGCGCATCTCGGGCGATGTGCGTCGCACAGAGTTCCAGGAGCCGATCTCGGTCGATCCCGCCAGCGGTCTCGAGATCGTCCGCCGCCACGGAGTCCGCGCGGCCCTCCACGACGTCAACGGCGGCGTCCGCGCCGAGGACTTCTCCGCGCTCGACCTTCGCGAGCTCGACGCGGGCACGTACTACCTCCGCGTGTTCAACCCCCACGTCGACGAACAAGTCGGCGACCTCCCGTTCGCCATCGAGGTCAAGGCGCCTCTGCAAGGCAAGGCCCACCCGCTCACCGACCTCGATCGGCTCCGCGGCGGCGAGGGCGAGGATATTCTCGTCGGCGGGTTCCACCTCGACCAGCTCTTCGGAGAGAGCGGCGACGATGCCTTCTTCGGTGAAGACGTCGAGCTGCGAGACTTCGACGACGACGAGATCGCCCGTCCGCCGGACATCGCCGACCGTCTCGTCAGCGAGCCGCCACGCGAGCTTGACCGCATCGTCGATATCGAGGATGCAGGCCTGAGGCAAGCCGTCGCCGACGCGCTCGACATCCCGATCGTCGAGCGCTTCGACGGACCGCAGTTCGCCGTTCCGGTCTACGCGACGGATCTGGCCCGTCTGGTCCACCTCGACGCCTCCGACCGCTCGATTTCGACCCTGGACGGGCTCGAGTACGCCTCGAACCTCGTCACGCTCAATCTGTCGCGTAACGACATCGCGGACGCCTCCCGGTTGGCCCTCGGCCGGGACGAGTTCGGGGCTCCCACGGGTCCGGAGCTGCTGCGGCACCTGAGCCTCGACAGCAATCCGCTGAGAGACGTCAGCCCCTTCGAGAATCTCATCCAGCTGCGCGTTCTCAGCGTCGACGACACCGACGAGTTTGCCGAGACCGGCTGGTACATCGAGGGCTACTCCCCCGACGAGGGAGACGAGTTCAAGGACTACCCCGACTTCGACAGCCGTGAGCCGGCCTTCGCGGGCGTTCTCCCCAGCGTCCTGAATCTCCCCGACGGCTTGAGCGAAAGCGGGGGAAGCGCCTGGCGCTTCGCAGGCCGCCTCTTCATTTCGCAAGGCGGACGACACGAGTTCCGGGTCGACGCAGACGAGGGCGCACGGCTCTTCGTCGACGGTCAGCTCGTCGCGATCACGGAGACACCCGGTGTCCGTGAGGCCGCCGCCATCGACTTCGAGCCCGGCTTCCACGACATCCTGCTGGAGTACTTCGAGGACGGCGACGGTGTCAACGGGCTGGTCGTCGAGATCCAGGGCCCGTCCTTCCCGAACCGCGAGTACCTGAACGGCAGTTTCTCGACGACGGCCGGCCTCGGCGGTGTCGAGCAGCTCGACGACCTTCCGAACCTGCGCTTCTTGAGCTTGCGGAACAACTCGATCCGCGACGCTGGCGCGCTCGGCGGCAATGCGAGGCTCGAGCTCCTCGATCTCTCACGCAACAACATCGCGAGCCTGGACGACCTCGCCGGCGCGTACGCCATCGACGATACCAACGCCGTGGGCGGACGGTACTCCGAGCCGACAGGCGACTGGCGTCACACCCAGCAGCCCTTCGATGACTCTTACCTGCAAGGCTACCGCTACCTCGTGGAGGGTCCCGGAGAAGCCGTCTGGACGTTCACCGAGCTCGCGGCGGGCAGCTACGACGTCTTCGCGACCTGGCATGCACACGAGCGCCAGGCGAGCGATGCCGTCTACACGGTAAGAGGAGACGGCGATCCGCTCGACGTGGAGGTCAATCAGCGCTTCGAGCCGCTCGGGCAGGAGCTCGGCGGTCGTCCCTGGCAGCGCCTCGCCACGGTCGAGGTCGACGAGGACGGCGTGGTCGTTCGTCTGAGCGGCCCCGCAGGGGGCCCGGCCGACGGCACGCTGATCGCGGACGCGATTCTTCTGGTCGACGTCGAGGCGCGTCTCCCGGCGCTGGAGCGTCTCGACGTGGAGAACAACCCGCTCGGCAATTCCAGCCACGACTTTGCGCTGCCCATCTTGTCTGCGCGCGCGGCAGACGGATTCGATCTCGCCGTCCACGCGAATGACGCCGTGCGCTGGCTGCGGACACCGACGGTGGAGACGCCCATCAATGCCGGCCCCGGCGAATCGCTGCTGTCCTACGTCGGAGTCGAGGATCTTCTTCTGGGGTCGTCGAACCAGAGCATGGTCGTCGGGGTGGGCGGCTCTGCGGAGGCTCTTCTCTTCGAGACGCCCGGCGCATCGAGCGCCCTTTTCACTTCCGTTCTCGCGTCGACAAAGCTCGCGGGAGAGTTCGGAGAACGCGCGGTGATCGGAGGAGTCTACGGAAGCGACGGAAACCTCTACGTCCTCGACGACGAGACCGACAGTATCCACGGTTTTGATGGCGTCACCGGCGAGCTGATCGCCACGACCCTGACCGGCGGCACCGATGCGGTCGATCTGGCCGCGGACGATAGCGGCCATGTGTACACGATCCTGCGGTCGGGCGGACTGTCACGACGCTTCCACGTCGAGACGCTTCTGACCGAAACGCAATGGCGCGCGCCGCCGCTCCCCCACGAGGAATACAGCCTGACGATCGGGCCGCTGGGCGATCTCTACGTCGGCTGGTACGAGCTCGACCCGTTCCTCGATATCTTGCAGGGCGGTGTTCGCAGGTTCGACGCCTTCGACTCCGACCCGGATCTCGGCGTCGACGTTGGAGGAGTCCAGAAGCAGGTGCTCGTCTCGCAGACCGAGCTGGCGCCGCTCGACCTCGTCTTCGCCACGAACGGCGACCTGTACATCGCCGACGGCGCCCAGAACGACGGTACCTACGTCGTCTTGCGCTACAGCGCCGAGAGCGGCTACGAGACTGCCGGACTCTTCCTTCCTCAGCGCGTGCTTTCGAGCGAAGATCCGTCGCGGCGGCCACGGCTCGAGATCGGCCCGGGCCCCGAGGGCACCGAGGTGCTTTATCTCGTCGATCCGGCCCTCGGCGAGGTGCTGCGATTCGACTTGAGCACGGGCGACCTGATCGACACCTTCGTCGCCGAGGGAAGCGGTGGGCTCACCTGGCCGACCTTCGTCGCGTTCCCGCGAAAGGACTACGTCTACTCGGTCCACGTCGATGACGTGTCGATCGAGGCGCGTGCCGCGGTCGTGGAGAGTCCCTTCGGCGACACGTTCTTCGCCGAGGCGGACTCTCCCGTGGACGGCTTCCTCGAGATCACGCTCGTCGCGCAGGACGGACCGGACCGTGCTCACGATCTTCACGGTCGCAGCGCCGCGGTGAAGATCGACTTCCAGACCACGGGACATGCCGTCTACGGACGCGAGTTTCTCGATCTCGACCAGGATACGATCCAGGACGCCGACGAGCCGGGCCTCGAGAACTGGACGGTCTACCTCGACCTCGACCTCGACGGCTTCCTCGGTGCCGAGGAGCCTTCGACGCGGACCGACGCCAACGGCGACTACGTCTTCCACGACGCACCCGCCGGAGTCTACGCGGTGCGCGCGATCGACAGCGAATCCGTCGACGGAATTCTCGTCGCGCAGTCCTTCCCGGTGCCGATCCCCGACAGCTTCAGCCTCGAGGTCGAGGCCGAAGACTACGACCGCCGATTCGCCGGAAGCAGCACGCTCTCGACGTCGATCGATCACCACTGGCGATTGATCGATGCGACCGTCGCCTCGGGCGACGAAGGCGCCGGCGAGCACCAGGGCGTCTCGAACTCCGACGGAGGCCCCGGAAAGTTCGCCGGCGCTTCCGGCGGCTTCTACATGCAGCTGCTCCCGGAGATCAACTCGTCCTGGACGCAGTCCGACGGCAGCTTCCGGGAATTCTCGCCAGCACTCGAGTTCGACTTCGAGGTGCCCGTCGGCGGACGCTATCAGCTCGCGGTGCAGTGGGACGGTTTCGATGGCGGCTCCGATTCCCTCTACGCGTCGATCGACGAGCTGCGCGACGGGCTGGGCTCGGGCGAGGCCGACTGGTACCGCTACGCGCACGTGGCCGGACCGGCGAACTTCGCGGCATACGGGCTCGAGGATGTCGGCGACTACGAGGACGTTTCGGGCTGGGTCGGACGCGGCGACGACGCGACATTCACGCTGGCTGCAGACTCGACCTACACGCTGCGATTCGTCGGACGCGAGGACGGCGCCGCGATCGATAAGTGGCGACTCGAGCTGCTGCCATTCGAGCTCCACGAGGCGGACTTCAGCACGCCGGGTCGAATCGCATCCTCGCTCGACGGCTTCACGGTTTTCAACTCCGGCGGGGCGAGTGATCCTGGCTGGCGTCTCACGACAGCCCGACAGACGAACGGGGGCCACACGAGTCCGCACAGCGCGTTCTTCGGCACGTCGGGAGGCGACCTCGGCGTCGGGAATCAATTCGGCACGCTGACGTCCACGACGATCGACCTCCGCAACGCGACGAGCGCGACCCTGTCGTTCAGCCACAACCTGAGCGTCCTCGGCCCCCCGAGCAACTTCCTCGCCGAGGTGCTCGTGGACGGTCCCGGCGTCCCCCCCGACTCTCTCGACGTGGTCGCGAGCTCGCAGTCCCTCCTGACCAACGACGGGGCGTGGCACGACCTCGCGGTAGATCTGACCCCCTACCTCGGCGAGGAGATCGCCGTGGTTTTCCACTTCGCGCACGTGAACCTCTTCGGAGGACTTGACGGCGGAACCGGCTGGTTCATCGACGACGTCGTCGTCACGGCGGAGCTCGGCGACAACGATGGGCATCCCGTCTCCTTCGACGCCTCCAGACCGCTGGTCATCGCCGGACGGAACTTTGCGAACGTCATCGCCCTCGACGTCGATGGTCCGGCGAGCGCTCTCGAGGGCGAAGTCGTTCAGTACACGGCGAATGTCGGCGTCGACGTCGCCAGCTACGACTGGTCCGCTACCGGCGGAAGCGTGGCGGACGCCGGCGCCGCCGATCAGGCGACCTTCTCGTTCACGCCTGCGATCGACGGCGTCTACCGTGTCGACCTGGAGATCGAGGAGGTGGTCACCACGGACACTTTCAACGACGGCATCGTCCTGTTTGTTGCCGACGTCGACCCGATCGTCGACGCGGGCCTTCCGGTCACGCTGCCCGAAGGCGAGCTGCTCAGCCGCACGCTGCTGATCCAGGACCCGGGCGACGATGGCTGGACGGTGTCCGTCGACTACGGCGACGGAACGATGGACGAGATTGTCCTTCCGGGCACCGAGCGCGAATTCTCGCTCGCCAGCTCCTATGCGGACGAAGGCACGTACACGGTCACGATCACGGTCACCAGCGACGACCCGGACGAGGCCTCCGACAGCGACTCCTTCGATGTCTTCGTCACCTCCGCACCGCCGCAAGTCGCCCTTGGCGCAGCGGACGGAACGACCGTGGACGAAGGCGACCTCGTCCAGCTGACGGTCGATGTCACCGATCCGACCCTGGAGCTCGCCGACAACGTCGAGTCCTGGACCTTCGAGGTCGACTGGGGCGACAGCGACTCTCCGAGCTTCGAGACCTTCGCGGTAAGCGTCAATGGGTCCGGCGCCGCGACGGCCAGCCTCGAGCACGTCTACGTCGAGAACGGCAGCTACACGGTCACCGTACGCGTCACCGATCACGAATCGGATGTTGGAGAGAGCACGCTGCCGTTCTCCGTCGACAACGTGATCCCCACGATTCTCACCGTCGGCGTCGTCGAAAGCGCCATGGAAGGCGAGTTGCTGAGCTTCGCGGTGGACGTCGAGGATCCCGGACTTGACGAGCTGACGATCGAGTGGGAATACGGCGACGGTACGAATCCCGCGCTCGGCGACGGAGCGCTCCACGCGTTCGCGGACGACGGCACGTACAACGTCTCTGTCACCGTGTCCGACGGCGACGGCGGAACAGCATCGGCGAGCATCGAGGTCGTCGTCGCCAACGTCGACCCGACCTTCGCCTCGAGCGCGCCTCTCCAGGTCGATGAGGGCTCCCTCCTCGACCTGAGTCTCGCGTCCAGGTTCGAGGATCCCGCGTTCTCCGGCCTCGAGAGCTTCACGTACTCGGTCGACTGGGGTGACGGCTTTCCGTCCGTGCGCGGAAACGCGACGGTCGAGCAGCTCGGTTCGGAGGGGCTCGCGACCACGGGGCTCATCCCCGAGAGCCATCGCTACGCGGACAACGGCACGTACGAGCTCACGATGACGATCTCGGACGGAGATGGTGGCAGCAGCACGCAGACCCTGGAAGTCGTCGTCGCCAACGTCGAGCCGTCTCTCGAGCCGGCGCTCGCGCAGATCGTCGCGGAAGGTGCCGAGCTCCGCCTCGTCACGCTTGTGTCGATTCTCGACCCGGGCTTCGATGACATGGTCGCGTCGACGGAGGAGACGTTCACCTTCACGATCGATTGGGGAGACGGCAGCGAGAGCGACTCCGGCACGGCGACGATCGACGCTGTGGGCTCTCCCGGTGTCGAGACGGCGGCGTCGGTCGGCGGCGCTCACACCTACGCCGACGACGGAGAGTACACCGTGACGATCACGGTCGAGGACGACGACGGCGCGCGGAGCGTCGCGACGCTCCTCGTCGAGGTCACGAATGTCGCTCCCTTCGCGCTGTCGACGCCCGACGACTTCACGATCGACCAGGAGGTGCTCACGCCGCCACTCACGGGCACCTTCGAAGACCCCGGCGCAGACTCCTGGACCGTGCGCGTCGATTGGGGAGACGGATCCGAGGTGCCGGCAATCGTCGACCCGCAGGCTCGAAGCTTCACCGCACAGACGGTCTACGCGTCGCCCGGGGTCTACACGGTCACGATCACTGTCCTCGACGACGAAGGCGGCAGCGACCAGACAACGCTGACGGCCACGGTCGAAGAGGTCGTCGTCTCGACGGCGCCACCCACGGTGGCCAAGGCGATTCCACCGCTCGTTGTCGTCGAAGACGCGGATCCGATCTCCGGTTACGCCGACCTCAACGTGGTCTTCGACGATCCGGACCACTCGGACACGGAGCTCGCCTACTCGATCGTTCTGAACACCGCACCGGGCCTCGCCGCGGTGACACTCGACAGCGACGGGCTCCTCGACGTCGAATTCTCCGAGAACGGATTCGGAAGCGCGTCGGTCACGCTTCGTGCGACCGACCCCGACGGGCTCTCGGCGGAGACGACGCTGACGATCGACGTCACCTCCGAGAACGACCAGCCGGTCGTCGTTCACAACATTTCCGGTCTCGAGCTGGGATCGAACGCGTCCTTCGCGAACAACCACGCCTACCTCGAGTCGATCTTCGAGGACGTCGAGGACGCGGACGAGGATCTCGCCTACGGCATCACCAACACGAACCCCGACCTGATCGACGTCGTGATCGACGACTCCGATAGCTCGCTCGACGTCGAGCTCCTCGCAGCGATCGCCGGCAGCGTCGACATCACGGTCACCGCGACCGACACGGACGGCGCCTCGGTGTCGACGATGTTCACCGTCACGGTGGATTTCCCGCCGCTCCAGGTCGTCGCGATGACCCCGCGCGCGAACGGCTTCGACGTCGACTTCAACCGTGCCATCGATCTGGCGGAGCTGAATCTCTACGACGTCGAGTCGGGCGAGCTCGGCGCGGCGGACGTGATCCTCGAAGGAGCGAACGGTGGTGACGGCGCTGGCGCCGGAGAAGCGCTGACGCTCAGCGGCTCGCTCATCGTCGATCCCACGGGACTGCGTGCCACCTTCGTCGCCGCCGGAGGCATCCGGATCCTTCCGGCGGACACGTACACCGTCACCCTGCGCTCGGCGATCGACGCGTTCCAGGCGCCCGGCGGCGGGCTGCTCGACGGGGACGGCGACGGCGCTCCAGGCGGAGATTTCGTCGGACAGTTCAGCTTCGATCCCCAGTCGACACTCGTCATCGACATCGCCGACTTTGCCCGCGGCCCCGGACAGCCCGTCGACTTGCCCGCCGACGGGAGCGGACTGCCGATCCGGCTGAGCGGAGCGACCGACCTGCAGACGCTGAGCTTCGCGATCATCTTCGATCCCGAGCTGCTCGAGGTCGAGGATGTGCTTCCCTCGGCCGAGCTGCCGGAGGACGTGATCTTCTCCGCGAACACATCGACTCCCGGTCTCGTCAGCATCTCGCTCGCTCGCGCCACGCCGTTCGGAGTCGACAGCCTGGAGCTCGGAACCATCGTCGCGAACGTCCCAATCGGAGCGCGCTACGGGGACGGCCACGTCTTCAGCTTCGAGAACCTCGTCGCCAACGACGGCACCCTGACCTCGCTTGGACGTGGAGCCGCACACGTCGTGGCCTACATTGGCGACGTGACCGGGAACGGCGGATACAGCGCTCTGGACGCGAGCCTGATTCTGCGCCACGCGACCGACATGGACGCCGGCTTCGCGGCCTTCCCCGCTTACGACCCCGTCCTCATCGCCGACGTTACGGGAAGCGGCGATGTGAGTTCGTTGGACGCAACGCACATCCTCTTGGAGCACACCGGAACCGACTCCCCGCTGATTCCGGATCTGCCGGCTCGCGCGCCAATGCTCGCCCTGATGGAAGTTGGGCCGCGTCGAGTGGAGATCATCGGCGACACGGGTTTGAAAGCCACCGGGTTCGCGCCTGGAAAAATGGTGCCGCTCGCCGTCGCGATCGACGAGGGGCCGCAATTCGCGGCGGTCAGCCTTCGTGTTGCCTACGACCCGGCAGTTCTCAAGATCACCGAGAGCGGAATCCGTCTCGCCGACGCATTTGCCGGCGGTGTTCTCTCAGTCGGGATCGACGCCGCCCAGGGAGTGATCGACATCGCTCTCGTCACGGCAGACTCCCTGCAGCCGTCGTCCGACGGAGGGACGGCGGAGCTCGGCGGGTCGATCGTCGAGCTCGACTTCTCGGTGCTCGAAAACTCCAAGTGCGGCGAGACAGTGGTCGATCTCGTCGAGGTGCAAATCGACGAGGGACGGATCGAGCTGGATCCCGCACCAGCGCCGGGCTTCGATGCGCTGGACGCCAGGTTAGAGATCGAGGCGAAGGAATGTGAGGGCAAGACTGCCCTGAAGGGAGACGAGAGCACCCTCGGTACAAAGGAAGGAACCAAATCCTCGAGCACGACTCCGGACGACTCCTCGAGATCGCTCGTACCGCTTCTCGGTGCTTTCCTTCCGGTCACGCGGTACGAGAGCCCGACTGCCCCCTTGACGATGGACTCGATCACGAGCTGGGACACCGGCTACACCTGGTTCGATCAGATCGAGTAACCTCCGGTCACTCGCTCGGAGCTGAAGTTTGCCGCAGACCCGGCGCCCTGACCAGACTCCGAACAGCACTGACCTGCCTCCTTTCTTCCGAGTCCACACCTCCCGGCCCTGTTGCGGGCGTTCGAGTGTTTTCCCCCACGATATGTTGAGCCGCTCAGCTCGAGACAGGAAAATAGGGTTGTAGACGCCACTGTCCGAGAATCACCATGACGTGTTCCAGAACGAACCAACCGCGCCGTGTCTGCTGTTTCGCGTTCCCGCTCGTCGCTGTCTTCGTCGTGTACGGCGCGTCCGGTGATGACGTCGGACACATCCCTACGCCCTCGGCCGGAGCGGCTGGATCCTCTGTGATCGTGGTCGAGGCTCCGAGCTTCGCCCGAGGCCCCGGTCAACGAATCGCGGTTTCCTCGAAGACCGCGGGCCTGCCGCTGCGCCTCCTTGGGAGCCACGACATTCACAGCGTCGAGCTGCGACTCGACTACAACCCTGCGCTTCTCGCAATTACGCGCATCGAGCCGATTCCTGGTGGGACGATTCGCACGAAACGCATCGACGCCGGATCGATCCACGTACGGTTCGAGGCGATGGGCGATTTCGACGCGAGCGAGGACGCGGAGACACCGCTCACCTTCGCCCATCTACTGGGGACGGTCCCAGACCGCGCGCCTTATCGAGCAAAGAACCGGCTCGTGATCACGAATGTCTCGGTAAACGACGGACACCTCGAGGCGCGAGGCTCCAAGAGCACGCACCTCGTCGCCTACCCTGGAGACACGACCGGCAACGGCTCGCTGAGCTCGCTCGACGCCTCGCATGTTCTTCGGCTGAGCCTCGGCCTCGACGACCGGCTGCCGAGCTTCTCGCGTTTCGGCTCACAGCTCGTCGCCGACGTAACTGGCGATGGCCGCATCAGGCGAGATGACGCGCGTCACGTCCTTCTCGAGGTCGTCGGCCTCGATAGCGCTCATGTGCCCGATCTCCCGGGCGTGCTTCCACCGGTCTTCATCGTCGGGCCCGATCCACGGGTCGACATTCCAACCGCTCTCAGCGGTCCGCCCGGGTCAACGGTCGAGGGTCCCGTCAATATCGATACGGCCCTGGGCCTGATCGCCGCCGATATTCGACTTTCGTACGACACCTCGATCCTCGACGTGTCCGACGTCGACGGATTCCGACGG
>CAYZGY010000168.1:0-11884 GCA_964478085.1 uncultured Planctomycetia bacterium | reverse complement strand
GCTCGCGCGAAAGTCGAGCTCGAGGCCGTCCGTGGCGCGATGCACGGAGGACCCGAGTTCTACACGAGCGAACGACTCGAGAAGCTCGCAGGCAAGATCAAGACTGCATGGCGGAAGATTCCAGGACGCGATCGCAAATGATGAAAGCTCTGACGACCCTCCTTCTCCTCGTTGCTTCCTCCAGTCTCCTCGCCGAGGCCCCGCGTCCGAACTTCCTGATCATCTTCATCGACGACATGGGATACGGCGATCCGGGCTGCTTCGGTGGGACAGCCGGCCGCACGCCCCGCATCGACAAGCGCGGCGGGGAGGGTACGCGCTTCACCTCGTGCTATGCGCAGACGGTTGGCGGGCCGTCGCGCGGCGCGCTGATGACGGGTCGCTATCCGCACCTCATCGGCGGCGGCTGGAAGACGAACGCCGACGAGATCATGATCCCCGAGGTGCTCAAGACCGTCGGCTACAAGACCGGTTGCGTCGGCAAGTGGGACATGTCGAGGCGTCGCTACATCGAGGACCTCGTTCCGAACGCACAAGGCTTCGACGAGTACTTCGGACCGCTCGGCGCCAACGATCGGAACAAGGTCACGCTCTGGCGCGATCGCGAAAAGCTCGAGACGACCGAGGACATGGCCGGCCTGACGCGGCTCTACACGGACGAGAGCATCAAGTTCCTCGAGAAGCACAAGGACGAACCGTTCTTTCTCTACGTCGCTCACACGATGATGCACGTCGTCATCGACGCTACGGAGAAGTTTCGCGACCGCAGCGGCAAGGGTCTCTACGCCGACACGCTCGAGGAGCTCGACCACGAGATCGGACGCCTCCTCGGCGCCCTCGAGAAGCTCGGATTGAGCGAGAGCACCGTCGTGCTGTTCACGTCCGACAACGGGCCCTGGTCGAACGACCATGCTCGCCAGCATGCGAAGAACGCCCGGTACGTCCGCTGGACGAAGGGTCCTGAGATTCCCTGGGGAAGCTCGGGACCGCTGCGCGGCGCGAAGGGCTCGACGTGGGAAGGAGGAATCCGCGTCCCGACGATCGTTCGCTGGCCGGGTCGAGTGCCCGCGGGCCGCAGCAACGACGCGATCGTCTCGACGCTCGACGTCCTGCCGACCTTCGCGGCGCTCGCGGGCGCCAAGGTCCCGACGGATCGCATCATCGACGGCGTCGACCAACGCGATCTGCTCGTAGGTCGCAGCCAGTCCGGCGCACGCGATCAGTTCCTCTACTACGAGGGAGACGAGCTTCAAGCCGTTCGATCGGGCCCGTGGAAGCTGCGTCTACCCGGGCTCAAACGACTCCGCAACTGGACCGAGCTCGACCGCGGCTCCCAGGACGCGATGCTCTTCCACCTCGTCAACGACATCGGAGAGTCGAAGGATCTCGCGAAGGAAAAACCCGACGTCGTTCAACGATTGACGGCCATCGCCGACAAGGCGAAGTCGAAGGGGAAGCAGACTGCCCGAGCGAAGGACTTTCATCTCTATTTCCTCGGCGGCCAGTCGAACATGGTCGGCTTCGGCAAGACGAAAGACCTCAATCCCGGTCAACGCTCGACCTCCGACGTGTGGATCTACCACGGCAACACGATTCTCGACGGCAAGGCGCCCGACGGCCGAGGCGTCTGGGCTCGACTGCGCCCTGGACACGGCACGGAGAAGATCTTCGACGCGAACAAGAACGCCAACGCCTACTCCGACGGCTTCGGCGCGGAGTTGTCCTTCGGTCGCCACCTCAAGAAGCTCTACCCGAAGCGCAACATCGCGATCCTCAAGTACGCGCGCAACGGAAGCTCGATCGCGGCCTCGGCTGCCGGAAATTGGGGCTGCTGGGATCCCGACTTCCAGGGCGGCAAGGGCATCAATCAATTCGATCACTTTGTCGAGACGTGGAAAAAAGCGCGTGCCGTGAAGGACATCGACGGTGACGGCGCGGCCGACCGGATCATCCCCGCAGGTATCGTCTGGATGCAAGGCGAGAGCGATGCCCACAACAGCGAAGCCGTCGCGAAGGCCTACAGCTCGAATCTCGAGAAGCTCATGTCTCGCATTCGTGCCGAGCTCGAGGGCGAAGAGATCCCGATCGTGCTCGGTCGCATCTCGAGATCGAGCGACGCGAAAGCGAAGGGATACGAGACTCCAGCCAATACGATGAGCTGGAAGCACAGCGAAATCCTCCGTGCACAGCAAGCAGCCTTCTGCGAAGCCGATCCCCGCGCGAGCCTCGTGACGACGACCGACGGCTACGGCTACTCCGACCCGTGGCACTACGACAGTCCGGGCTACTGGGACCTCGGAATCCGCTTCGCGAAAGCCATTCGCTCGCTCGAGTCGGCGCCTCGTCACGTGAAGCTGCTCCCGCGCAGCTCGCCGGAAAGTCAGGGCGTGTCGTCCGCGACGATTTCGAAGTTTCTCCGGGAAGCCGACGAACAGTTCGACGGTATGCACGGTCTCGTCATCGTACGCCACGGGCACGTCATCGCCGAAGGCTCGTGGGCCCCGTACGACTTCGAGACTCCTCACATGCTCTACTCGTTGAGCAAGAGCTTCACTTCGACCGCGGTCGGTCTCGCGATCGCCGAAGGGAAGATGAGCCTCGACGACAAGGTCATCGACTACTTCCCGAAGGACGTACCGAAGGACGCGTCGTGGGGACTCAAAGCGATGCGCCTGCGCGACCTGCTGCGTATGTCGACGGGTCACGAAAAGGAGCCCGCACTGTTCGGGGGCGTCGCGGACGAGGCGAAGGAGCTCACGTGGGTCCAGAGGTTCCTCGCGCAACCCGTTCCGTTCAAGCCCGGCACGCACTTCAAGTACAACACGGCGGCGACCTACATGCAGTCGGCGATGGTGCAGAAGGCGACGGGACAAACCGTCCTCGACTATCTGCGGCCGCGGCTACTCGATCCCTTGGGCTTCAGGAGCACGCGCTGGATGGAAAGCCCGGAGGGCATCTCCGTCGGTGGATTCGGCTTCTACGCGACGGCGCTCGAGATCGCACGCTTCGGTCAGCTCTACCTCCAGAAGGGAAAGTGGAAGGGAAAGCAGCTGATCCCCGAGTCCTGGGTGAACGAGGCCACATCCCTCCAGACGTCGAACGGGTCGAGCCCGAACAGCGACTGGGATCAGGGCTACGGCTATCAGTTTTGGAGGTCTCGTCATGGCTACCGAGGTGACGGCGCCTTTGGACAATTCTGCCTCGTGCTGCCGAAGCAGGAGGCGGTCATCGCGATCACGAGCGGCATCAGCGACATGGGATCGGTGATGAGCCTCGTCTGGGACAAGCTCTTGCCGGCGATGGGAGCGACCGCTCTCGAGGAGAACGCCGACGCGCATCGCGCGTTACAGAAATCGCTCTCGTCGCTCGGCGTGAAAGTTCCGACCGGACGCGCTTCGTCGCCGCTCATCGAGAAGATCTCCGGAAAGACCTACCGCCTCGAATCGAACGATCTCGGAATCGAGCAGATCGTTCTCCACTTCAAAGGCGATACCGCGGAGCTCAAGACCAGAACGAAAGACGGAACGAAGCGAACGCCGATCGGCTTCGATTCGTGGAAGAGGAGCCGAGGAACATTCACGAACGGCATCGGCGAATTCCTCAGCGTCCCGGACCATCCGAAGGTCGCGGCTCGCGGATCGTGGATCCAGGACGACGTTCTCGGCGTGAGGATCGCACTCTATGAAACTCCCTTCAAGGCGACGTTGAAGCTCCGCTTCGACGGAGACGACCTGATGGTTGAGTCGAAACTCAACGCCGGCTTCGGCGGCGGCAAGCGAACCGTGCTCCAGGGAGCGGCTGACTGAGGAAACACCCGTGCGATTTACGACGCTCTTTCTATCGCTACTTCTCTCTTCGTCGGTCGTCATCCACGCCAAGGACCCGTTCGACGCGCTCCTCGGCTTCAAGGCCTTCGAGAAGCAGCGCCTCTTCAAGGACCAGCGCTACCCCAACGTCGTCGTCACGGTAAAAGGATCGGTGCTCGCCGTCTGGGGCAACGACGGTGTGGTCGTTCGTCGAAGCGAAGACGGAGGAAAGACCTGGGGTCCGTCGATCACGATATCCGAAGCCGGATATCACGGCGGCGGAACTACCGTCGACACGAGCTCGGGAGACATCCTCGTCTTCGTCGAAGACCGACAGCCGCCCGCCCCGCTGACGGTGTACCGCAGTCAAGACGATGGCAAGACGTGGAAGTCGCAGAAGACCGTCATCGAGAAAGACGTCAACGGCAACACGCCCTCGATGCACATGAACGAGCACGGCATTACGCTTCAACACGGCAAGCACAAGGGTCGCCTGCTTCGTCCCTCACGATTCTACGGAGCGAAGGACCGAGAAGGGGACATCGCGAAACAGTACACCAACGCGATCTACAGTGACGACGGCGGTCGGACTTGGAAGGCGAGCAAGCCGTTTCCCGAGAACGGAACGGGCGAAGCGACCCTCGTCGAGCTCTCGGACGGACGCATCTACTACAACTCGCGTGTGCACTGGTCGAAGAGACCGCGCTGTCGTCGTCGACGGGAGGCGTGGAGCGATGACGGCGGCGAGTCGTGGAAGAGATGGAAGATCGTCGACGAGCTGCCCGACGGTGACCAAGGACGCGCCTACGGCTGCATGGGAGGCCTCACCCGACTGCCTCTGCTCGATCGTGACGTCCTGATCTTCAGCAACCTCGACACGGACGCCTCACACCGCGAACGCGTCACGGTCTGGGCGAGCCTCGACGGAGGTGAGTCCTGGCCGCTCAAGAAGCTCGTCGACGCCGGTCGAAGCGGTTACTCGTCGCTCGCGGTCGGCCGGGCGGAAACGCCCTCGGAAGGCTGGATCTACTTGTTCTACGAGCACGATCCGTTCAAGGGCGCACACATCGCTCGATTCAACTTCGCTTGGCTGATGAGCGGCGGGACGACGGATCGCGACGACGGCGAGAAAAAGGAGCGCAAGACCGAAAAGTAGGCGCACCTCGCCGTAGCTTGTCGACCCGAGCCCTGCTACGCTCTTGGCAAGGTTTGCGCGACCTGAATCGGAAACACGACCCGATGCCTCACCCTCTTCGTGCCTCCGCACTTTTCCTCGCCCTGCACATCGCGGCAGCCGGGTCCGGCTGCCTCACAAGTCCGTCCGTCGACGAGCTCCGCGAGTTCCTCGCGCGAGCAGAGACGCCCGAGAACGACGCCCTCGTCCTGACGTTTTTCCCGACGGGCATCGGCGACGCGATCCTCGTCGAGCTCCCGAACGGCACGACGTTGCTCGTCGACGCCGGAGTCGGCTGGAAGGCGGATCAGATCATCGATTACGTCGCTGCGAGACAACTCGAGAAGATCGACGTCGCGCTCGTCACCCACCCGCACTTCGACCACTACGGCGGAATCGAACGAATCATCGAGAAGGTTCCGGTGAAGCGGTTTATCGACAACGGTGTCGACGCTCACTCACCTGGCGTCGCATCGATGAACGCCGCGATCGAGGCGCTCTCGATCCCGCGCAGCTCGCTCTCACGCGGTGACGCCCTCACCGATCTCTCTGACGGGACCGTCACGATCGACACGTTATTCCCCGAGCCGGCCGACCGCGAGAACGTCCAAGGCGCCTTTGCCGACGAGAACGACGCGACGATCGTCCTGCGTCTCGTTCACGGCCCCCACCGCATCCTGCTCACGGGCGACGCCGAGTACGAGGAGGAGGCGCGACTCATCGATCTCGAAGGAGAGGCTCTTCGCGCACACGTTCTCAAGCTCGGCCATCACGCCTCGGTCGGAGCGTCGACCGAAGCGTTCCTCGCCGAGGTGCAGCCGAAGCTTGCGGTCGCTCAGGGAACCGAGATCGTTCACATACCGCTCGTCTATCCACGACCGTGCACGCTCCTCCGAGGACGACTCCGCAAGATCGGAACGGTTCTCGCGGACACGGGAAGAATCGGCCTCGTACAGGTCGTCTCGGACTCGGACGGGCTGCGCTGGACTGCGGGGAAGGTGGTGGGTGAGTGGCGGTCTAGCTCGGTCGAGACGACGACGAGTCCCGACGAGGTCACCTCTTCGGCGTCACGTCGAAGCGATGCAAAACGTTCTTGATCAGCTTGCTCAAGGACTCGTCGAAGTACAGCCCCCAGGCCGTCGCGATCGATCCCGTGTGGAAGACTCGTCCGCCTTGGGGGCGCTCCCAGTAGATGATCTCGGCGATCGTCTGATCCCCACCCGCTCGTGGCTTGTGGCCTTCCGCGTTGAAGTCGAGGATGTTCCTCTTGTGCTGACTGCTCGCGATCGTGACGATCCCCGGCGGATCGGACAGCCCCTGGACGGCCGGGTCTCGAGTCGCCTTCAGCAACGTCGATAGACGCACGTCGTACTCGTGCCCGACCGCGCCGAGCTTCCCCGCCGCAAAGCCGAAGACCTCGCCCTTCTCGAGCTCGATCTCGTGAGGCGTGTGGAAGAGAAAGTGATCCGGCAGATCGACGCGGTACGGTTGAAAGTTCAATCCGCTCCAACCGATGCACGTGAGGCCGACGATCTTCCACGCAGGATAACCGCAGAATCGCATCAGACTGCCACGCTGGAAGTCGTGGCTGTGGTAGAGCTCGCCCACCTTCGCCAGGCGGCGCCCCCCGATCTGCGTTCCGAACTTGCGGCACTCCATGACCTCGCCGGTCTCGTCGAAGCTGACCCGCCAAAACATCGTGTTTCCGGACATCACCACGGCCGCACCACCCTCTTTCAAGTAACGGTCGAGCCCGTCGTAGGCTGACGCCGACCAGTACTCGCTGTGACCGTTCACGCAGACCGCTTTGTAGCCTGCGAGCACGCCAGGATCGCGGTCCAGATCGTGATCGGTGATGACGTCGTAGTCGTAACCGTTCTTGTCGAGCCAGAGGTGGAGAAATCGCTCGCCACGGAGCAGGTGACTGTAGCCTCGCCCCATGTAAGTCTTGTTCGGCCCCGCCGCCGGCCATGGAACTTTCATTCCGACCTTGTACGTCGGCTGACCGTTTCGGTGATCACTGTAGCAGCTGTAGGTCGGAGCACCCGGGTGGCTGTTCGCAAGTCCACCGGTCCCCATGTCGATCAGCCCGCGTCCATGGCTGATCGGGAACGGAACCGAATTGTAGGCGAGCCAGGTATTCGAGGAGACGAGCACCAGTAGCGGTGCCTTGGGCCGCGATTCGGGACGCCGCACGATGAACGTGGTGAAGTAGCGTTTCGGCTGACCATTGACGACGAAATCGAATCGCCCCGCGTAGACGCCCGACTCCGCCGTGACCGGAACACGAAACCGGTGAGTGACCTTCCAGCGCGCGTTGTAGAGCTCGTCCGCTGCGAGGCGGAGCCCGTGACCACGAGTCTTGTCCACGACCGGATCGTACTTCGTGTCGTGCCGCCCGATCTTCGCAGCGTCGAAGCTCGGTCCTCCGATCATCCAAGTTCCACGATTGATGATGCGGCCCGTGCGACCGTGAGGGCCGGCGTCAGCGACTTTCTCGCCCCGCTCCTCACCGAATGGCCAACAAGCGACCAGGCTCCTGCTGGTCGGAATGGTGAGCCCTCGATCGGCGTGACGTTTCGCGATCAGGCCCGGGTCGAGCGCACGATCGTAGATCGCGCACATCGCGACGTCACCGTTGTAGAAATTCGACGCGAGCCCCTCACTTCCGTAAGCGCCGATCCGGAGAGCGACACGCGCCGGCCTCACCACGCCGACGAAGGGAAACTCGCTGACGAGCTTGCCGTCGACATAGATGCGCTTCTTCTTGCCGTCCCAAGTCGCGACGACGTGCTGCCACCGCTGAGCTTGAACGACACCCGGCGGAGTTTGGTGGAGAGAAGCCTGGTCGAACTCCCCGCCGGATCCCGTCACGAACGCGAGGCGCCCCCCGTTGATGAACAGCCCGATTCCACTGCGACTCGGATAGTCGTGCTGCGTCAGCAGTCCTTGCCACCCTCTCAGGCTGAACGGACGAGCCCAACACTCGAACGTCAGCCCGGGAAGCCTTCGCTCATCGGAAAGGCCCTTTGCCACGTGCACGTAGGAACCCGGATGAATCGCCTGACTTCGCGGCTTCTCGACGCGAACTCGCCCCAGAACCGGATCACGATCGCGATTCTCCGGGTCCGGCCCGAGCCTGACGACCGCCAAGTCGTAAGGAACGCTGCTGCTGACGCGAAACTCGATCTCTTCACCCGCGGCGATGCTATTTTGCGCGTAGGCGTGCAGGCCGGGAAGCGCGATCTCTTGATGCGCCGGAATACTGTCCGTCGTCGCGAACTCCGCGAGCCCCTTCGTCTGCTTCAAGAACGCGACCAGGTCGGCAATCTCCTCGGGCTTCAAAATACCGTCGATCCCCTCGGGCATCGGCGAGACGTTCGAGTATTTCGCGCGGCGGATCTCGCGGATCGGAATGCTGTGCTCGGTCCCCGCTGCCGAAGCGAGGACGACGTGATCGGCCGTGTCGCGTCGCAAGACTCCCGCGGTGAGCCCCTCCCTCTGGTGAATCGTCACGAGCTCGTAGTAACGCGCGATGGACGAGCTCGGAAAGACGATGGCCTCGAGCAGATCTCGTTCGCTACGAATCGCGCCGATGCTCGTCAAATCCGGCCCGAACTCGGCTCCCGAATCACCCAGGACGTGACACGTGACGCAACGCGTCTTCTCCTCGTCGTGAAAGAGCTTCGCCCCCCGCGCAGCATCGCCCCGAGGAAGATACCGAGCGAGCTCGGCAAGGCGGCGCTCCTGACGTGCGAACTCCTCCGGCTCGAGGTCGACAGCATCCGCAAGCTCGATCTCGAGAATGGCCAGAGACGGTGAGCGACGACGATCGATTTCCTGCATCCGCCGAACTAGCAGCGCCAGCGGATTCTCTCCGGAAATGGCCTCGCCAGCGGAGATTTCGAAAAGAGCGTAGGTGATCGCGTGTCGAAGAAACGGATCCGCTCCCTGCGAGCCGATCTCGAGCAACGGCTCCACCGCACGTCGATCACCGATGCGCCCGAGCGCCATCGCCGCCAGTCGTCGAATCTCGAGATCAGCGCCGGAGAGCAGATCGATCAAGAAGCTCGCCGCGGCAGCATCTCGCCACAACGCGACGCTGTGGATCGCAGCAGCACGAACATCTCGACTCTCCTCGACGAGGCGCTCCCGGATAGCCTCACGGGCCGACTCGTGATTCACGCGGTGGAGCGACCAAAGAGCCGGAACGCGTGCCTCGGCTGAACGCAGCTCTTCGATGTTGTCCTCGATCGCCAAGGCATCGATGGCACGACGGACAACTACCGGCCTCTCATCCGAAAGCCAGGCGACCGCGGGTCGAGTCCAATCGAGCTCGAGCCCGCGAGGGTCGGCCGCTTTCGGTTGTCCCATCCTCTGCAAGCGGTAAATCGCCCCCAAGATGTGCGGCTTGGAGATCTTCGAGGTCGGGCAGCAGATCTGGTACCAGCTCCCAGTGTCCGCGACGAGCAAGCTGCCGTCGGCGTCTTCGATGACATCGGTGGGATGGAAATCAGCTTGGTCGCTCTCCAGAAGCGTGCTCGGCTTCGAGGAGTAGGTCGAGCCGGAGCGAGTCAGCGTGTGCCTCGAGATCCGACGCAGATTGAAATCGGCACAGAGCAAGTCACCTCGCAAGCCGAGCGCTCCATGACGAGGCATCACGATGCCCGAGGACGCCGAGGGACCCAACTGTTGCAAGATCGGCAAGAGCCCGCCCGTGTTCGGATGCTGCGCGAGGACGCCGTCGTTTCTCCTTCCGTAGGTCCCCCCGTAGACCGCATGAAGAATCCCGTCGCGCCTTCCCGGCTCGGAAAGATCGAAGAACGTGCCGCTGAGGAATCGCTCACCGGTCTCGCTGAACGCGAGTCCGACGGGATTGTTCATCCCCCCCGTGATCACGACCTCCAGCTGACTCCCGTCGGGTTTCGCACGATAGACGTGCGCGGCACTCGACTCGAAGAGTCGCCCGTCGCCCAAACGGTGACTCTGTTTTCGAAAGGCCCCTTTGCACCAGTAGAAGAACCCGTCCGGCGCGAGGTACGGACCGTGCAGATCGTTGCCGCACGGTTCGATCGATCCGCCGTCGAACCAGACCTCGCGCTCGTCGGCGACGTGGTCACCGTCCGTATCTCGCAACTTCCAGATGTGAGGCGGAGCGGTGACATAAACGGCGCCCTCGTACCAGAGGATCCCTTCCGGGAACTGCAGCCGCTCGGCGAAGACGGTCGAGTGATCGAACTCCCCGTCTCCGTCTCGATCGATCAATCGCCGGACGCGATGAGTCGGATTCTCGAGCTGCGCCGTCGCCGGCTCGGAGTTCCCGGAGCTGTCCGTAACGTAGAGCACGCCGCGATCATCGAAACACATGTGAATCGGACGATCGACGAGCGGAGGCGCCGCGACTCTCCTGACCACGTAGCCGTCGGAAACGGTCAGCGTGTGCGGGGGAAAGGAGAATTCTTCCGCGAGAAGATGTCTCGGAGAGACGAGCGCACCGGTTGATGAGGATAGAGCGAAGAAGATCGCGAGCCTGATGGAGAACAGTCTCATCGGGTGTTTCCCTGAAATCGGAGGAAGTGCCGAGTCCCATCATGCACGATTCTGCCGAGTTCTCTCGGCTCTTTCGAACCCGCACGACGCCGAACAATCGCCCGACTTGGTTTCGAACGGCGAATCTGAGACGAGGGAGGTGTTCGGGGCAGCCGTCTCGTCAAGAACATCGACCCAGAACCAACCCGAAGGGGTCGCCCCTGCCGGCGCTGGTGACGCGAACCCGTTCCTGCTTCGAGCCGTCGGTGATCGCCTCTTCTTTTTCGCGACGCGAGATTCGACGAGGAGGCTCTGGACGAGCGATGGCACGACGGTCGGCACGGTCCAGGTCGAGTCGGCAGCGCTCGCCCTGGCGCTCGGCCGCCACGGCACCACGTCGACCGGAATCGTCGTCGAGGTCGACGTCAGCAAGTAGACCTCACTTCTTCGCGTCGATGTTCTTCGCGGGCTCCCCCATTCCTTCGGGTGCGTATCGATCGTTCGTGATGCTGATCTTGTCGAGCTTTGCGCCGTCTTCTCGATACGCGATGATCAAGGTGTGCTTGCCGGCATCGAGTCGGAAGCGGTCGAGTCGGACCCAACTCCAGCCGCCCGTTCCGAGACCTTTCGAACTCGCCATCGTCGACCTTGCCCCAGAAGGAGTCGTCATCGGCGGTCGGGCAGTTCAGTCGTGCGAAGACCGTGTAGACGCCGCCCTTCTCGAGCGCGAACGGAATGAAGACCGCCCCCTCACTTCCGTCAGGCGCCTCATCGATGGCCTCCGTGCCGGGCTTCACCTCGACGTAGCGTCCGTTCGAGGCCTCCTTGTCCTCGACGGCCCTCCAGCTCGAGCCGACCGTCGCAGCTTCGGGCTCGAACGCCACGGTCTCGACATTCGCCGGGTCTCGCTTGCGAAGCACCGGATTCCCTTCCTCTTCGCAGCTCGCTGTGATCTTTTCGGGACGAGGAGGCTTCTTGCCGATCTCGTAGTGCTCGATCTCGGCCTTGATCTCGGCGCGACGTCGGCTCCAATCCGCGAACTCGGTGACGCGGCCGCTGCCGTCGGACCACTCGAACGGGTCGGTGAGAGGCTCGACCGTCGGGAGCTCGTCGATCCCTGGAAGCACGGGTGCGGGGAACTCGGCTCCCGTGTGCTCGACGGAGTAGACGAGGGGCGGCTGCGCTGCCGCATCTTTCTTGTCGCCCTCCGCCATGCCGCTCGAAGTCATGCTTACAACGATCGCGATCACGGTGAGCGCGGCGCCGGAAACGCCTCTTCGACAGTCTCCCGTCATCCCTCTCCTGGCTCTCGTCTACAGGCTGATCCCCCTACCAGGAACTCGACCCTACCAGCCCGCAAAAGCGAGCTCGAGCC
>CAYZGY010000167.1:0-11956 GCA_964478085.1 uncultured Planctomycetia bacterium | reverse complement strand
GAGCGTGCCGGGCGACATCGTGACTCCTGCGACGATGGAGTCGTGCGCGACGTACGTGCCGCCGTCGATGGCGGGGCTGAGGTTGACCGACTGATCGATGCTCGCGTTGATCCCGGTGTCCCCGCCGTAGCTCATCGTCGCTTGGACCGTGCCGTCGAGATCGGCGAGCGTGATCGTGTCGCCACCGTTGTTGAAGCCGAGGCTGCCGTCCGACGCGGTCTGAAAGACCGCACCGTTGAACGGACGCCCGATCGGCCCGCTTCCGAAGACGACGATCGCGCACTCGTTCGGGACGATCGTCCCTTCGGGGAATGCGTGCCGTACTCGCACGATATCGGAGATCGTCCAGCCTCCGATATCGGCGTCGGCTCCGCTCAGGTTGACGATCTCGACGAACTCGTCGTCGACAGCATCGTTGTTACCGTCGCCGTTGGCATCGTTGACCGCGCCCGGGTCGGCGAGGACCTCGTTGATGACCCACGCCGGCTGCGCGTCGGCAGTCGGCGCGCTCGCGATCGTGAGAAGGGTGATGAAGAAGAGGCAGGACAGAAGACGCCGGATCGATGTCGATGCGATCATCCGTCGGTTTCCTCGCGCGGAGTGTTTTGGCTACGTAATCCTGTGACCCTATCGCGCGTTGATGATAGATTCACGGAGCGATTTCTTGCAAGTTAGAGTCTTGCGAACGCGAGCAGAAGGTGAAGAGAACCTGTGAGCTTCGTTTCATCTGATCAAGGCTCCTGGAAGGTGACCGTAAGAGGACGAATTTCGACGTGAGTAGCTTCCGAACGATTCCGACACTCGAATTGCGCGAGTTCACCGGCGGCGACGAGTCTGCGCGTCGGAGATTTATCGACGCCCTCGGGCGCGGATTGACCGAATTCGGCTTCATCAAGCTCGAGGGGCACGGCGTCGATCCGACGCTCGTCTCGCGTGGTTACGAGGCGTTCCAGAGCTTTTTTGCGCTCGACGAGGTCATCAAGGACAAGTACTCGGGCGTCGAGGGCGGCGCGCGCGGCTACACGCCGTTCGGGATCGAGCACGCGAAGGATTACGCCCAGCCGGATCTCAAAGAGTTTTGGCAGGTCGGCCACGATCTCCCCGCGGGCCACGAGTACGAGGCGGAGTACCACGCGAACGTCTGGCCCGAGGAGATTTCCGCGTTCGGGGAGTGCGCCCAGCAGATTTTCAAGAGTCTCGAGGCGTGCGCCGAGCGCCTGCTCGAGGCGACCGCGCTCTACTTCGATCTTCCCGAGCGGGTCTTCGCCGACATGATCGAGTGGGGAAATCACGTGCTGCGCATCATCCATTACCCGCCCGTAGCGGGAGGGACCGAGGACGACGCCCTGCGCGCGGCACCGCACGAAGACATCAACCTCATCACGCTGCTCTGCGAAGCGACGGACGCCGGTCTCGAGATTCTCGACAAGAACGGCAACTGGATCGCGGTCGAGTCGGAGCCCGGTCAGATCGTCGTCGACTCGGGCGACATGATCGCGCGACTGACGAACGACGTCGTTCCTGCGACGACGCACCGCGTGGTCAATCCGCCGAGCCAGGCAAATCGCTCACGGTTCTCGATCCCGTTCTTCTGCCATCCCTTCTCGAAGTGCGACCTCACGGTGATGGACGAGTTCGTCACGGACGATCGTCCCGCGAAGTTCCCGCCGATCACGGCCGGTGAGTACCTCGAGGAACGACTTCGTGAAATTGGCCTGAAAAGTTGATCGACTGACGTCGTAATGAGCTCGATTCGCGAGATCCCAGAGCTGAAGAGCCTCGACTCCGCGTCGGGCATGATTCGCGTCGCGCCCGAGCTCGACATCCCGACGACGCCCCGCGTTCGTCGCATCGTCGATTCGCCCGAGTTTCGCCGGCTAAGCCGCATTCCGCAGCTCGGGCTCGTCTCGCTCGTCTATCCTTCGGCGACGCACTCGCGCTTCGAGCATTCGCTCGGGGTCTACCGTCTGGCGCTGCTCTTTCTCAGGCACTTCGCGTCCGACGAGCGATTCACGTCGAGTGTCGAGGTGCGCGACGCCGAGCTCTTCCTCGTCGCGGCGCTCCTCCACGACCTCGGGCATTGGCCGTTCTGCCATCCGATCGAGGACATCCAGGTCGACGGCGTACCGAGACACGAGGAGTTCATCGAGCGCTTCCTCTCGGGCGGCGAGGTCGCCGCGTGTCTGCGTGAGGATTGGGGGATCGAGCCGGCGGAAGTCCTCTCGCTCCTCTCCGAGAAGCAGGCGAGTCCGGGGAGACGCATCGTCTCGAGCCTGCTCTCGGGACCGATCGACATCGACAAGCTCGACTATCTCAATCGTGACAGCCTTCACGCCGGTGTGCCCTACGGTCGCAACTTCGACCAGGGGCGGCTCATCGGCAGCCTCTGCCTCAACGAAGCAGGGGAGGGCCTGGCGATCTCGGAAAAAGGCAAAACGGCGGCCGAGATGATGGTCTTCGCGCGCTACGTGATGTTCAGCGAGGTCTACTGGCATCACAGCGTGCGTTCGGCGACGGCGATGCTGCAGCGTGCGTTCTTCCTGCTCGCGGAGAGGCTCGAGCTCGACGAGCTCTTCGGGCTCTCGGAAGCCGATTTCCTCGCGCGCGTGCGCGAGGTCGCTGAGGAATCACCGGCCGGCGAGCTCCTCGAAGGCCTCTTTGGCGAGCGTCGACGGCTGTACAAGCGCCTCTTTCAGTACAGCTTCTTCGAGAGCCGCGAGATGTACGAGCGGATCGCCCGCCGTCCGTACGCGTGGCTCGTCGCGCTCGCCGAGGAGCTCGCTCCGCGTCTCTCCGATACTTGCGGGCAGGCTGTCGAGCCGAGCCAGATCCTCGTCGACGCGCCGCCCGTCGAGAAGGAGGTCGAGTTCCGGATCGAGGTCTTCTACGCCAAGGAGAACCGATACCGGCCGCTCGAGGAGGTTTCGCCCGTGGTGCGGACGCTCGCGAAGGAGCAGTTCGACGACTACGTCAAACGCGTGCGCATCTTCGCGGACGCTCGTGTGATCGATTCCGTGAAGGCGCTCGACGACGCCCGCTTCCGCGACTTGCTGCTCGAGGCGGCCGACGCGACCGATGCACGCTGTTTCGTGAGCTGAGAGGGCTCGACGTTCGATGGAACGACTGATCAGTTTCTTCGGGATCTTCGTCATGCTCGGGCTCGCTTGGCTGATGAGCTCGCACAAGCGAAAGTTCCCGTGGCGCCTCGTCGGGATCGGCATGGGGCTGCAGCTCGCTTTCGCGTTGATCGTCCTTCGAACAGAGCCAGGCAACGACGTCTTCGAGTGGGTCAAGGATCTCTTCGTCGCCGCGACTTCGTCGGTGGAGGCCGGCGCCGAGTTCGTCTTCGGCAAGCTCTCTACCGAAGACGGTTTCGGGGCCAAGTTCGCGTTTCGCGTCTTACCGACGATCATCTTCTTTTCCGCCATCATGGCGGTCTTCTACCACTACGGCGTGATGCAAATGTTGATCGAGGGGATCGCGTTCATCATGCAGAAGACGATGCGCGTGTCCGGCGCGGAGAGCCTTTCGTCCGCGGCCAATATCTTCGTCGGACAAACCGAGGCGCCGCTCGTCATCGGTCCGTACGTGCCGACTATGACTCGCTCCGAGTTGATGACGGTCATGGTCGGTGGTTTCGCTACTGTCGCCGGAAGCGTGCTCGGAGCGTTCGTGGAGTTCGGAATCGATGCGGGACACCTGCTCACCGCGAGCGTGATTTCGGCGCCGGCGGCACTCGTCATCGCGAAGATTCTGCAACCCGAGGTCGATGAGCCCAAGACGCTCGGTCGCGTGCAAATCGCCGTCGAGAAGACTTCTGTCAACGGCATCGATGCGGCAGCGCGTGGAACGATTCAGGGGGTCAAGCTCGCGATCAATGTCGCGGCGGTGATCGTCGCGTTTCTCGCCCTGATCGCGCTGGCGGACAAGCTCGTCGGCTGGATCGGCGGCCGGTTCGATCAGACTTGGAGCTTCACCGCTTTCTTCAGCTACGTCTTCCGGCCGTTCGCGTGGCTGATGGGAATCGAGTGGAAAGACTGCCTGCCCGTCGGCCAATTGCTCGGACAAAAGATGATGGCGAACGAGTTCGTGGCGTACATCCAGCTCGGCGAGTGGATGAAGGAAGGCTCGCCCGTGCAGCTGTCCGAGCGATCTCAGGTCATCGCGACCTACGCCCTCTGCGGATTCGCGAACTTCAGCTCCATCGGAATCCAGATCGGAGGCATCGGGCCGCTGGCGCCCAATCGCCAGGGCGAGTTGGCGCAGATCGGCCTGCGCGCGATGCTCGGCGGTACGCTCGCCGCGTTCACGACGGCGTGTATCGCGGGGATGCTGCTCTAACGAAGAGGGACGAGCTCAGGAGTACTTCGAGATCTCGTGACGGATCTCGCGATCCGCGTCGCGCTTCTTCGAGTCCTGCCGCTTGTCGTGGAGCTTCTTTCCCTTGCAGACGCCGATCTGCACCTTCGCGAAGCCGCGCTCGTTGAAGTAGATCTTCAGGGGGACGAGCGTGTGTCCCTTGGCCTCGACAGCCTTCTCGAGCTTGCGGATCTCGCGGCGGTGGAGGAGGAGCTTGCGACGGCGGGTCGGCTCGTGCCCGAAGAACTGTGCGTTGCGGTACTCCGAAATGTGGCAGCCGACGAGGAAGACCTCGCCGTCGTCGAGGCGCGCATAGCTCTCCTGGAAGCTGACGTTGCCGTCGCGCAGGGCTTTCACCTCGGAGCCGATGAGCGCGATGCCGCACTCGATCTTCTCGAGCACGTGGTACTCGTGGTAGGCCCGGCGGTTACGGAATTCCTTCGGAGTCGGCATTCGCGGTAGTCTGAGACCTCGATCGCGATCTTGCAAGGGGTGAATAGACGCGCGAAGATCGACGTCGCAGTGGCGGAGGTATCGATGAGCCGTCGAAGTGTGTGGGTCGCGCTCGGAGGGGTGATCGTTGCCGTCGCCGTCTTGTTCTTCGTCCTCACGCGGGCAGCTCGCAGCCCGTCGTGGGGGCTCGGTTCGGGATGTCGTGGGTCGTGCGTGCGGCGATGAAGTCGACCCCGTACGAGTCGGGAACCTACGAGACGAACGAGTTCGGTCTCCGCTCGAAGAGCAGGGAATCATCGAGATCGAGCTATAGCGTGGCTTCGCGGCGTCCCTGCTCGTCCGGTACGAGAACGGTACCGGCGCGCATCACGTCAACGTCGACCTTCACCGTATCGCGGAAGACGGAACTCTATCGAAGACGGTCGAGCGCGGCTGGGCCGACGACCAGCGACGCATTGATTGGACCGGATTGCGATCGGGCGAGTACGGGATCCGCGTCTTGATTCACGAAGTCATCGAAGGGCCGAAGCGCCTCACGGCCTTGCCCGAAGGCGTGGCGCATGAAGGCGACGTTCCCATCGTCGACATCGAGGACCGCGGCGCTGGTGAAGTCGAGGTGCGTGTCACGCGGGATGACGGATCGGTACTCGACGTCGGCTTCGATGTTCGTCTGACGAATATCAAGACCGCGGTCACCTCGCTCGGGTCGAACGGTGCGAACGGTGTCCGGCTCTTTCGGGAGCTTCGACCGGGCGAATACGTCGTTAGAGCCGTTCCCTCCGACGCGGCGCCTGTCCTGAGTCGAAAGATCCTAATCGGCACAAACGAGCCGCGAGCCGAAATCGACCTCATCGTCTCACCTGGGCGAACGATCGAGGGACCGATCGTCGATGCGACGACGAACGAGCCACTCTCGAGCATCGGCGTCTGGCTCCTCGAGCGCCATCCCGAGACCGGCGAGTTTTCGTGGTACACGCGTCTCCTCAGTGCGCAGACCGACTCAGAGGGAAGCCGGGAAGCGCAGAAGATGAGCGCTGAAACTCGATCGATCGCGCTCTAACAGTACTTCTCACGTCTCCACACGCGGGTCAAATCGACCTCGACGTCGGGAAGGGCGAGAAACTGAATCTGCTCGGTCTGCGTTCCGAGGAGCACGTAGGAGCTGTCCTGCAGCTCGTACTGCTCGACCGTCTCCGCGTACGGATCGACGATCCAGTACTCGGGAACTCGCGCCCGCTCGTAGAGCTCGAACTTGCGACGTCGGTCGTGTGTCCGACTCGAGGGGGAGAGAATCTCGACGACGAGTGACGGGGGGCCCTCGATGTTCTTCCGGCGGACCTTGCCGAGCTCTTCGGCGAGCACGATCAGCAGATCAGGCTCGATCATGTCGTGCTCTGAGAGCTCGAGTGCTACGGGGGCGTTGAAGACTTCGCCGAGCTCGTGTTCCTCGATCTGAGCGAAGAGCTGAAACTGAATCCGTCGGGATACGCACTGGTGAAGCGGTTCCGGGGGCGGATTCACGAAATGTACTCCGTCGATAATTTCGTGACGCCGACCGTCGTCGGGGAACTGCCAGTACTCCTCGATGCTCAGTTTTTTCGGCTGTGGGACAGAGGATGTCATGACAGCCATCTTAGGGCGCCACGTCAGGGCGGGCAAGTGTAGCGCACCATGGAAATGTCTAAAAGGAAAAATATGGACTTCTGTGCGCGGTCAGCGCCGCCGCCCGCTGCCGTTGCGTCCCGTGCGTCCGCGGCCCGTGTCGTCGTCGTCGTCGTCGTCGTCGTCGTCGTCGCCGCGTCCGCGGCGCAGGCGATCGAGGATGCTGTCGAGATCGACCTCTTGCTCCTCGGCCTCGAGGTCGGCGCGAAGCGTGAAGTTGCGGATGCGGCACTCTTGACTCGAGGCGAGCGCGATGAAGAGGTTGCTCGACATCTTGTCTTCGGCATCGGGGAGGAAACGCGACTCCGGCTTCTGCTTCTTGACCTCGCGACCGTTGATCTGGCACTCGACCTTGCCGTCGACGCGGGCGAGCCGCACTCGTTGCCAGCCCTTGCCGGTCGGATACACGCGTCGGACTCGGTGACCCTCCGAGTGGATGAGCCCGATTCCCTTGCCGCCGTAAAGCTCGAAGGCCGCCTCGAAGTCGCCGTTGAGCTTCGTCGTCTCGGCGACGAGCGCCGAGCCGCTCGACTTCGTCCTGTTCTTGAACGAGATCGCATCCCCTGAACGCGAGATCGTGAGCGAGTCGAGAGAGCGAGTCGTGTAGCGACGCGACCACGCGCTCTTGAGCGTCAAGACCTTGAAGCGATCGAGCCCGACGACGGGGCGCAGACTCGGCTCCTCCTTGTAGATTTTCGCGAGGCGCTTCGTGACGCCTTCCCTGGCGAGCGTCGGAAGACCCGTCAGTCCGGCTTCGAGCCATTTGACGGCGCGGATGTAGCAGCTGACGCGCGGGACGTCCTTGTACGCTTTGCCGAGCTCGTGCCAGGCCGTTCCGACATCGACGATCTCGAGCGACGTGCTCGGGCTTTCGAGGTCCTTCTCGGCGACTTCACCGAGCGGCGTCGACGGATCCTTCGCGGCTTCGGGAAGGCCCTGCTCCCAGTCGCGCTTGTGGAGGCAGAGGAAGACGGCGACCTCGCGATGTGCTTCGGCGTCGTTCGAGTCATCGACGAGTCGCGTGATGAACGGCGTCACCTTCTTGAATTCTTTGGCGAGGGCGACCGCGAATTCCTCGAGCTCCTTCGCCTGTCGCGCGAGCACCTTGTCCCGCGTCTTGCGAACGGCCTTCGACGCGGCCTTCGCGAGGCGCGCGGCGTCGTCGTACCTCTCGCTGTCGATCGACGATTCGACGAGGTCCTTCCAAGCCTGGTAGAACGCGAGCGATCCCGTGAGCGTGCGTGGACGCGAGATCTCGCCGAGCGTCTCCTCGAGCACCTCGAGGCGGTCGATGCGGAAGGCCTTGCCGAGGGCGTCGACGGCTTCGATCGCGAGTCCGACCTCGGCCGCCTTGGCCGCGACGGCCTTCGCCTCGATCAAGAGCGCGTATCGTTCGGCTTCGCGGACGCCGCGCTTCCCCGACTCCTCGATGAGCTCTTCGGCGACCTTGCGCCGATCCGCAGCACCCTTCTTCGAGAGCTTCGTTCGGTAGACGCGGCGAACCGCCTTCGACGCCTCCTCCTGCTCGAGCTTCGGCGGAACCGGGGCTCGTTCTCGGTCGTCCTGCGCGACGACCGCGGGCTGGAGGGGGAAGGATTTGTACCTCTGAATAAAACACCGAAGATCGACCAGAGCCGCGCAAGAATTCGCGGACTGACAAACTCCGACAACTCGAGATCCTGTCTCGTGCTGTGTCTCGTGCTGTGTCTCGTGCTGTGTCTCGTGCTGTGTCTCGTGTTCTTGTAGTGTTTTTTGCTATCTTCGCGGCTCGTGGCGCGAGGAGGCTTCCGTCCACGCTTCGCAGACCTCCGCGTCGAGGAGGTGGGTCGGGCGGACGTTCTTGAGCGACGCGAGCATGACCTGGCGGATCGAGGGGTTGGTCCGCTCGAGCTCTGCGAGCAGACGGGCGACGGTCTGCCGCTTGAGGTCCGACTGCGAGCCGCAGAGGTTGCACGGGAGGATCGGGTACTCCGCGGCGAGGGCGTGTTGGGCGATGTCGGCCTCGGCGCACTCGATGAGCGGGCGGATGACGTCGAAGCGACCGTCGTTCGTCCGGTACGTCGCAGGCATCGCTTGGAGGCGTCCCGAGTAGAACTGGTTGAGGAGCAGCGTCTCGAGCGCGTCGTCGCGGTGGTGGCCGAGCGCGATCTTGTTGCACTCGAGGCGCTCGGCGTGTGTGTAGAGGATCCCGCGACGCAGGCGGGAGCACGGGGCGCAGTACGAGGTCTTCTCGCGCGTGGCGATGTCGATGACGGTCGAGTACGTATCTTCGTGGTGCACCTCGAAGGGAGCGCCGAAGGACTCGAGCCATGACTCGAGAGACGTGCCGTCGTAGCCCGGTTGGACCTGGTCGAGGTGAAACGCGACGATCTCGAAGCGGACGGGGGCCTTGCGCCGTGCCTGCCAGAGCAGGTCGAGCATCGTGTAGCTGTCCTTGCCGCCCGAGATCGCGACGAGGATGCGATCGCCGTCCTCGATGAGCCCGTATTCGGTCACGGTTCTCAACATCTTCTTGAGGAGACTGCGGCGCAGTCGTTCCGTGTCTTCTCGCGACGGTGTCGAGTCGGTCCTCTGGAGGGAAGCTTCCGGAGTCGCGCCGAGGACGGGAAGCTCTTTCGTGAACGACTCGCTCGTCGGGAGTATCGATTCTTCGGGCGTGCTCATTTCGACTCGAGGACCGCGGAGAGGGTGAGCTCGAAGAGGAGCGGCGCGTACTGTGCGAAGAGCCCCGACGCGACCTTCTCGCCACGCAGCTTGTAATTGCCGCGGACCGAGTCGGGATCGTTGATGATCCACAGTCGGTCGTTCTCCTCGTCGAACCCGCCTCCCTCGGGCGAGACCCAGTGGATCGAGCGGCCCTTCGGGTCGCGGAAGTCGAGGTCGATGACACCCGTGACCTTCTTGGCCGCGAGGTCGATGACGAGCACTCGTTCTTGGTCTCGGGCGACGGCGATCAGCAGGTCTCGATCTCCTCGGCGGAGTATCTGAATGTCGTTGAGGTTGAGGAGCGCACGGCGCTTGTCCGCGCGTCTCGGGACGGACGCGAAGTCGATGTCGACGATCTCGAGATCGGCGTGCGAGTCGCCGAGAGCGCTCGACAGCGATGTCTTGAGCACTCGCGGCAGATTGTCGGCGGCCCGCTCGTACGCGAAGTAGACCGTCTTTCCGTCGCTCGAGAGCGTCAGCCCTTCGAGGCGGAAGTTCGGAGACTTGCGCCAGGGCTCGAGGCCGGCCGGAAAACGAAGCTCCGTGAGGTTCTCGAGCTGCAGGCCGCCCACTCCGGACTCGACCGTTCCGGGATCTACGCGAAGCTCGGCGATCCACGGAGTCTTGTCTTCGGTGACTGCGAGGATCGAGTTCTTTTTCGTCGGGTGGTTCGCGAGGGCCTCGAAGTCCGAATTCGGAATCTTCGAGTACGTCAGCAAGTGCTTGGCCGTCCCTGGCGAGTCCGCGAGGCGCTGTGGACTCGGAAGTCCGAAGCGCAGCGGCGCGCCGCGCAGGCGAGCCGTCATCGGATCGACGAGGAAGACGTGATTCGGAAACTGGCTGCGCTGATCGCCGACGGACCACAGCACGCCGTCTCGCCAGAGGAGCGCCGAGGCCTGGAGGCCGCGTCGGAAAGACTCGGGAGCGACGGGCTCGCCCTTCGCGTCGAGGACGAATCGGCCGCGGACCGCGCCTCGCTTGCCGCCGTCTTCGGGTCGCGCGCCGGCGTCATCGCTCCGTGCGGGCGAGAGGATCACGCAGAGAGCCGCGAGAAGCGCGAGGCCGGGCAGTTTCGTTCCGACGAATCCGTTCATCCGAACAATTGTCGTTGATCCATCCACGGCGTGCAAGGCATCATGACGCCATCCCCGAGTGGTTAGAGCGCGTCGGAGTGCTTCGGTGTCGAGCCTCCGACCGATTGTGGAAGGTGGAAGATTCATGAGCGAGATTCCGCTCGATTTGCAGTATTCGGCCGTCTTGCCGAAAAGCCGTGACGTCGGCATCGGCTGCATCGGCGCCGGGTTCATCATGGCCGACTGTCATCTGGTCGCGTATCGATCGGCCGGCTTCAACCCGGTCGCGATCTCGAACCGGACACGCGCGACGGCCGAGCAGGTCGCCGAGCGCCACTCGATTCCGAAGGTCTACGACGACTGGGAGCAGCTCCTCGCCGACCCGGCGGTCGAGGTCGTCGACATCGCGCTCCCGCCGGATCTCCAGCCGCCCGTCATCGAGGCGATCTGCGAGCGCTACGCGGGCCGCTCCGGAAAGCCAGGCAAGATCAAAGGCATCCTCGCGCAGAAGCCGCTCGCGCTGACCTACGCCGAGGCGAAGCCGCTCGTCGACAAGTGCGCGGCCGCCGGCGTCGTCATGGCCGTCAACCAGAACATGCGCTACGACCAGTCGATCCGCGCGCTCAAAGATCTGCTCGGACGCGGGCTTCTCGGTGAGCCTGTGCTCGCGACGATCGACATGCGCGCAATCCCGCACTGGCAGGACTGGTCGGAGCCGTACGGGAAGCTCACGTACTACCTGATGAGCATCCACCACCTCGATTCCTTCCGTTACCTCTTCGGGAATCCGGATCGCGTCCTCGCGAGTTGCCGCAAGGACCCGCGCACGTCGTTCCCGCACGAGGACGGTATCACGATGTACATCCTCGAGTACGACGGCGGCCTGCGTTGCCTCGGGCTCGACGACGTGTGGTCGGGGCCGTGTCGCGAAGGATCGGGAGGCGACATCGGAATCAAGTGGCGCGTCGAAGGCACGGACGGAATCGCGACGGGAACGATCGGTTGGCCGTCGTACCCCGAGCGACAGCCGAGCACCCTGCGTTACACATGCAAAGCGGGCGGTGAGCAGTGGGTCGAGCCGAAATGGGACGAGGTCTGGTTCCCGGACGCGTTCGTCGGCACGATGGCCCAGCTCCTCGTCGCGCTCGAGACGGGCGAGGTGCCCGAGCTCGACGCCGCGGACAACCTCGATACGGTCGCGCTCGTCGAAGCGTGTTATCGTGGTTCGCGCGAGCACCGCATCTTCACTCTCGACGAAATCAAGTCTTAGCTTAGCAGTCTTCAGGAGCGTGTGATGAAACTCGGAATGATCAACTCGGCTTGGGAGCAGCACGGCATCGACCTCCTCGAGGGGCTCGTGAAGACCAAGGAGCTCGGCTTCGACTGCGTCGACATTTTCCAGGATCCGCTCGACCCGGGAGCCGAGGATCGCATCTTCAACGTCAAGAAGAAGTGCGCGGAGCTCGAGCTGCCGATCATCAGCGTGGTCGGAGTCAGCGTCGGCCTGATCGACTTCAACCCGAGCGTGCAGAAGTTCCACATGGACCGCTGCAAGCAGTACATCGACATGGGCAAGTTCCTCGGCGCGAAGAACTACCTGCTCGTCATCGGCGAGTACATCTGGCAGAAGGAAGTCATCCCGCCCGAGGAGCAGTGGAAGTGGGGCGTCGAGAACTGTCGCGAGCTCGGAAGGTATGCAGAGG
>CAYZGY010000166.1:7686-11974 GCA_964478085.1 uncultured Planctomycetia bacterium | reverse complement strand
TCCTCGATCTCGAACAAATCGTCTCGCTTGTCCACTCGAAGCACTTCTTCAACAGTCTGTTAGGTGGGAGGCGCGACCGTGAACTCCTTGTCTGACGTGAACTCCTTGTCTGAGTTCGTGATTCAGTAAGAAAAATTCAACCCGTTTCGACCCGAGCGCCAAGGCTCGTGATGGCTGTTCGCACTTTCTGGTGGTGCGTGCTGCGTTCGAGGTCATCGACTTCCCGTCGGGAGAACGTCGTGTATACGTGTCTTACGCTGGCCCATCGTGCATCGTCTCGCGTGCTTGGTTTGTGTTTGGCCGTCACCTTGGCGGTCTGTTCGCGGGCAGAATCTGCGACCGTGGATCACTCCGGGAACATCACCGCACACACGACCTGGTCCCAGAGTGACGTGCATCGAATCTCGGGAGCCGTCACGGTGAACGTCGGAATCATCTTGACGATCGAGCCAGGGACTGTCGTCAAGTTCAACTCCGGCGCGCGGTTGGTGATCAACGGTGCGCTCTCGGCGGTTGGAACGGACGCCGACCGGATCGTCTTTACGTCCTATCGAGACGACAGTGCCGGTGGCGACACGAACGGCAACGGCGCTAGCTCCGGCCAACCCGGTGACTGGGGAAATATCAACTTCCAGGATTCGGCGACCGACGGCCTCGCACGCCTCGAGTATTGCGAGTTTCGTTTCGGCGGATCGAGCAACAACTCGAGCCTCTACATGTATCGCGCGAACGTCGCTGTCGTGGACTGTCTATTCCGGGATAGTTCGCGTTACGGCGTTTACCTCGAGCAGTCCCATCCTGTGATCTCTAACTGCGAGATTCGAGATTGCGCGTGGGACGGCTTCTACATCAGTAGCTCGTCGCCGACGATCGAAGCTTGTACGATCGAGTCGAACCGACACGGAATCTACTCGGCCTCATCGACTCCGACGATTCGAGACAATCAGATTCTCGACAATGCGGGCTGGGGAATCTACTTCAACAGTGCGTCTACGGCTCCCGTCATCACGGGCAATACGATCACCGGAAACGTCCGCAGCGCGCGCTTGCCGGGGAGCGCTGTGCCGAATTCGGGTGACGGAAATACGCTCGCTCCGAACCAGATCAACGGGCTTTGGATTCGCGGGAATACGCGATCTTCGGACCTTCGCTTCGAGCGCCTCTACGCGGGCGAGTCGCGTGAGCTGAGCACGTACTGGATCGAACACCAGTTCACGATCGCGAACGGTGCGAAGTGGACGGTGGATCCCGGTGTCACCGTCAAGCTCGCAGCGGACGCCTATCTCGTGATCTACGGTGCTCTGAGCGCCGTTGGAACCGCCGATTCCCAGATCGCGTTCACGTCTCAGTACGATGACACGATCGGTGGTGACCTCAATCTCGACGGATACGCGACCAGTCCCTCCCATGGTGACTGGCAGTCGATCTATTTCGACGATCAGGCCAGCGAGGCGGAGTGCGCGCTCGAGTTCTGTCGCATTCGTTACGGTGGACGCAACAACAGCGCCAGCGTCTACACGCACAGGTGCAGTTTCCCGATTCGCGACTGCGAGATTTCCAATTCCTACTCGAGTGGCGTTCGAAGCTATCAATCGAACCTGACGCTCGAGGACAACGAAGTCTTTGTAAACAATGGCCACGGTATTCTCCTGCAGTCGTCAGGAAGCCACACCGTGAGTGGAGGGCGCATCTTCGCGAACCTCAGTAGCGGAGTTCGCGTCGAGAGCTCGGTCGCGCTTTCGGCGACGGCATGCGAGATCTTCGGAAACGCGGGGCATGGAATCTCCAGCTCATCGAACCAAGCCATCGTAGCTACCGGAAACTGGTGGGGCGCCACGGACGGGCCTAGCGGTGACGGAGCGGGTTCGGGCGATCAGATCTCCGGCAATATCGACGCGAGCGGTTTCCTCGCCTCCGGATCGACCTACAGCTTCTACAACGCTGGCCCTGGCACGGGCGAGGGGACCATCCCTCTGCCGACGGTGACTCAAGGTACCGATACGAGCGAGTTCGGCGGTGGCGCCTCGACGCGCATGCTCTACGACCTGGACGAGGTTATCCTCGACTACGCCTGGCAGGACGCATCGAATCTCTACGACGTCTTCGTCACGTACTACAATCCCGATGACACGTCGGGTGTCGGCGGATCTCGACAGAGCTTGCGCGACGGTGTCGGGACGGAGATACACGGCTCGCGGCTCGTCTCTCGAACGAATAGATCGACGCTGCGATACGCACTTCCGAGCTCGTCGCACGCGGCGAGTGACCTGCGACTTCGATTCGTCAAGGAGAACGGCTACCGAGCCGTGGTCTCGACGGTCTGGATCGTCGGGCGAAAGAACAAGACCGATACGACGGCTCCGAGCTCGACGATCGTATCTCCGAGTGCTGACGAGAACATCTCGGGCAGCACGTTCTTCGTGGAGGGGACGACCGACGACGGCGCCGGTAGTGGGCTTGCGTACGTCGAGGTCGGTGTCGATGGCGGCTCGGGCATCGTCTGGCGACCGGCGACGCAGATGCGCAGCGATGGTTCTTGGGCGTACCGTTGGCCACTTCCTGGTGACGGCCCCCGGACGATCTACGCCCGTGCTGTGGACTTGGCAGGCAATGTCGCCGGAGACGGCTCGGGAACGGACATCGTCGTCAATCGTGGAGCCGCGGCGAGCGTCACCGGCATTTCGGCGTACGACACGCCTTCGGACGATGGCGAGAGCATAACGATCCTATGGGTGCTTTCTGCTGACGACGGTTTCGGGGCGGACGACGTCGCGACCTACGAGATCGAACGGCGGACGAGTGGTGCCGGTGACTTCTCGGTGATCGGATCCGTCTCTGCTGGCGTCGCGTCGTTCGAGGATGTGGCGGCTAGCGACGGTGTGCAATACGACTATCGAATCGTCACGGTCGACGACGCTGGGAATCGCTCGACCTCGTCGATCTACGGGCCGGTCCTTTCGATCGATAACACGGGTGGAACCGACTCGACCCCTCCCGAGGAGATCACCAACCTGGCCGCCATCGCGGGCAACGGGTTCGCGTACTTGACGTGGACACGCAGCTCGGATTCGGCGCTCGACCTCGTCGATCAACTGCTCGACATCTCGGTCGACGGCGGAGCGAATTGGGGCGTGGTCGGACCGGGGTACGTGGACGGAGGGACGACGAGTCTCGGCAAGGAAGCGGGCGAACGGCTCGTCGACGGGCTCGCGAACGGAACGGGATTTCTCTTCCGACTGCGCGTCACCGATTCTTCTGGCAACGTCAGCGTCGGGGTCGTCTCGAGCACGGTGACGCCGAGCGCGACGGCTGTGCAGACTGTTTCCGGGACGATCTCGTCGGATACGACCTGGGCGGCAGGTGTCTATCGAGTGACGAATCATCTCACCGTCAACTCGGGCGTCACCCTGACGATTCTTCCGAGCGTCATCGTCAAGATGAACAGCAACATCCAGTTCTCCGTGAGGGGATCTCTCGTAGCTGTCGGGTCGTTGGTGGAGCCGATTATCTTCACGTCCTACAACGACGACAGCGCCGGAGGGGACTCCAACGGCGATGGAGAATCGTCCGGAAGCGCAGGGACTTGGGGCCGACTGAACGCCTACAGCGGTTCGAACGTGCGTCTCGAGCACTGCTCGGTTCGGTTCAGCGGGTCTTCGGGTACGTCGGCCGTCTACGTGTCGAGCGCGACGCTGACGATGAAGTCGTCCGAAGTTCTCGACTCGTCGTCGAGCGGCGTCTACACGACTTCGTCTTCGGTTCAAATCGAGGACTGCACGATAGCCCGGCATCCCCAACAGGGAATCTACCTCAACAGCTCGGGCGGCGCGATCGTGCGCAACACGACCGTGCACGATTGCGGCAACGGTATCTACGTCAGTAGCTCGACGCCGACCATCGACGGCTGCCATCTTCACGACAACGGCAACTACGGACTCTACTTCTCGAGCGCGACAAACGCTCCGGGGATCACGGGGAACACGATCCGCGACAACTTTCGTCCTGCGCGGTTGCCTTTCTATTCTCTGCCTGCCGTCGGCTCGGGTAACACGCTGACGCCAAACACTCGGGAGGTTCTCGAGATCGTCGGGAACTCGCTCACACGTCCGACTGTGCTCGGGGAGGGCGGCGTGAACGTCTACTATCAGGTGACCGGGACGACGACGATCGCCACCGGAGTCCAGCTCGAGGTTCCGGCAGGGACCATTTGGAAGTTCGGCTCCGCGACCAACATGAACGTCGACGGCGCGCTTCTCTCTCGCGGCACCGCTGGGAACGAAGTCGTGTT
>CAYZGY010000166.1:7418-7676 GCA_964478085.1 uncultured Planctomycetia bacterium | reverse complement strand
CACCGGGTACCGAGACGACTCCCACGGCGGCGATACGAACGGGGGCGGGCCGAGCAGCGGCTCACGCGGTGACTGGGGACGGATCTACTTCCAGAACTCTGTGATCGACTTCCTCTGCCGGTTCGAGCATACGATCGTGCGATACGGCGGGTCCTCGTCGAACTCGAGCGTCTACACCTATCGAGCGAATGTCACGTTCGAGAACTGCCTCATCGAGGAGAGCTCTCGATACGGCATGCACATCGAACAGTCCAGCGT
>CAYZGY010000166.1:0-7408 GCA_964478085.1 uncultured Planctomycetia bacterium | reverse complement strand
GACTGGACGTTTCGTAACTGTGGCTGGGACGGTCTCTACGTCTCGAGCGCTTCCCCCACGATCGAGACTTGCACGATCGAGGGGAATCGCCACGGAATCTACTCGGCTTCGTCGACTCCTCGAATCCGTGACAACCAGATCATCGGAAACAGCGGCTGGGGAATCTACTTCAACAGCGCGAGCGCGGCGTCTCCGATCACGGGCAATACGATCACCGGCAACTTCCGCAGCGCGCGTCTTCCCGCGAGCGCCGTACCGAACTCTGGGGATGGAAACACGCTCGCCCCGAACACGGTCAACGGCCTGTGGATTCGAGGAAATACTCGAAACTCGAATCTTCGCTTCGAGAGGCTCTACCCGGGAGAGGCTCGCGAGCTGAGCACGTATTGGATCGAGCACCAGTTCACGATTGCGCCCGGAGTCAAATGGACGGTCGATCCGGGTGTGACGGTCAAGCTCGCCTCCGACGCATACCTCGTGATCCGGGGCGCGCTGAACGCCGTGGGGACCGCTTCCCAACGTATCGCGTTCACGTCTCAGTACGATGACACGCTCGGTGGCGACTTGAATCTCGACGGCGCGAACACGAGTCCGGCTCACGGTGACTGGCAGTCCATCTACTTCGACGACCAGGTTACCGACGCCGACTGCGTGCTCGAGCATTGTGTGATCCGCTACGGCGGTCGCAACAACAGCGCGAGTGTCTACGCGTATCGTTGCTCGTTTCCGATTCGCAACTGCGAAATCTCGAACTCCTATTCCTCCGGCTTGCGGGGCTATCAGTCGAACTTGACGCTCGAGAACAACGAAGTCTTCGCGAACAATTCGCGTGGGCTCTACCTGCAATCGACGGGAACGCACACGATGACTGGGGGACGCGTCTACGCGAACCTGAGTCATGGAATCCACGTGGATGGCAGCGTCGCCCTTTCTGCGAACGGCGCCGAAATCTTCGGCAACGCCGGTCAGGGACTCGCGAGCTCGTCGAATCAGGCGATCGACGCGACCGGCAATTGGTGGGGAGCTGCCGACGGACCCGGTGGCGATGGGCCCGGAACGGGCGATCAGATTTCGGGTACCGTCGATGCCAGTGGCTTCCTCGTGACGGGCTCTCGATACGGTTTCTACAATGCGGGCCCCGGGATCGGCGACGGGTCGATTCCCGCTCCGGTCGTCACGCAAGGCACGGACACGACCGAGTTCGGCACGGGCACGGCGTCCCGGATGCTCTACGATCTCGACGAGGTCGTTCTCGATTACCCGTGGCAGGATGCCTCGCGCGTCTACGATCTCTTCGTGACGTACTACAACCCCGACGACACTTCGGGTGTCGGGGGTAGTCGTCAGAGTCTCTCCGACGGGGTCGGGAATCAGATTCACGGATCTCAGCTGATCTCGAGGACGACGGTCTCGACCCAGCGTTTCGCATTGCCGACAGCTTCGCACACGACCGAGGACCTTCAGCTGCGGTTCATCCGCGAGAGCGGCTATCGTGCGGTCGTATCCGCGATCTGGATCGTTGAACGTGCGATCGCCGGGGACACGAGCGGACCTACCTCTACCGTAACATTCCCGTTGGCAGGCTCTCAGCTCTCGGGCAGCACGGTCTTCGTCGAAGGGACGACGGATGATGACGCCGGCTCCGGGGTCGATCGCGCCGAGGTTGGCGTCGATGCGGGATCCGGTATCGTCTGGCGTTCCGCGTCGCAGTTCCGCGGCGACGGGACTTTCTCCTATCGATGGGTGTTGCCGACCGATGGCGTCTACACGCTGTACGCGCGCGCGTACGATCGAGCGGGGAATCTCGGCCCTCTGAGCGCTGCGGTCAGCGTGACCGTCAACCGAACTGGTCCAGGCGCGGTGACGGATTTATCCGCCTACGACACTCCAGCGGATGACGGTGGGAGCATTTCGATCTCATGGACGCTGTCGCCGGACGACGGTGGTGGCTCGAACGACGTCACCACGTACGCCATCGAGCGGCGTGAGAGCGGCAGTTCTTCGTTCGCGCAGATCGGATCCGTCGCGGCCGGAATCGGGTCGTTCGAGGACTCGTCGGTCGACGACGGTGTGCAATACGACTACCGCGTCGCAACGATCGACCTCGCGGGAAATCGAACGAGCTCTCCCTCTTACGGACCGGTGATCTCGATCGACAACTCCGGCGGGACGGACACCACCACGCCGGAGGAGATCACGCAGCTGAGCGCGATCGCGGGGAACCAGTTTGTCTTCCTCACCTGGGCTCGCAGCGTCGACACAGCTCTCGATCTTGTCGATCAATGGCTCGACATCTCGGTCGACGGCGGCACGACGTGGGGCATCAACGACCCGGCCTACGATGACGGAAACGCGTTGAGCCTCGGGAAGGAGTCACGCGACCGATTGCTCGAAGGGCTGACGAACGGAACCGGATATCGATTCCGTCTGCGCGTCGTCGATTCGTCGGGGAATATCAGCGCGGGGGTCGTCAGCGATGTCGTCGTTCCGAACTCGACGGCGGTGACCAACGTCTCGGGAGCGTTGTCCGGTGACACCACTTGGGCGGCGGGGGTCTATCGAGTCACTTCGAATGTCACGATCAACGGCGGCGCGTCGCTGACGATTCTGCCCGGGGTCATCGTCAAGTTCGACTCGAACGTGCAGCTCATCGTCAACGGTACCTTGAACGCGCTCGGCACGCCCGGTAGCCCGATCGTGTTCACCTCGTACAACGACGACAGTGCGGGTGGCGACTCGAATGGTGACGGGCCGTCGTCCGGGACGGCCGGTTACTGGGGACGGATCACGTGCGGTAACGGCTCGAACACGCAGATGAATAGCTGCATCGTCCGATACAGCGGGCGTACCGGGACGTCCACCATCTACGGATCGTCCGCGACGATCAACCTGAACGGGTGCGAGATCGTCGACGGAAACCATTCAGGAATCTACACGTACAACTCGAGCGTTCAGATCGTCGACTGCACGATCGCCCGTCACGCCGCGCAGGGCGTCTACTTCGATCGCAGCGGTGCCCCCGTCGTTCGTGGCTCTACGATTCACGACGTCAGCAACGGAATCTATGTCAACAGCTCGGATCCGACGATCGACGGAAACGTCCTGAGGGACAACCGCAACTACGGAATCTATTTCACGGGAGCGCGCAACGCTCCACCGATCACGAACAACACGATTCGGGACAATCTGCGGCCTGCACGACTTCCCTTCTACTCGATTCCGGGCGACGACTCCGGTAACGTCATCGGGCCGAACGTGCGTCCCGCGCTCGAGCTTTGGGGCAACTCGCTGACGAGGCCGATGACTCTCGGTGGCGGGGGCGTCAACGTGTATTACCTCGTCAGCGGAACGGCAACGGTGGCCACCGGCGTTCGATTGACGGTTCCGGCGGGAATCGTGTGGAAGTTCGCGAGTGGAACGAATTTCGACGTCAACGGCGCGCTCTTCGCGCGCGGTACGGAGTCGCAGAAGGTCGTGTTCACATCGTATCGCGATGATCGCTACGGCGGAGACACGAACGCGAACGGTCCGAGTGAGGGGAGAGCGGGAGACTGGGGGCGAATCTACTTCACGAATTCGGTCATCGATTTCCTCGCTCGACTCGAGCACACCGTCATCGCGTACGGCGGGGCGGGCTCGAACACATCCCTTTACGCGTACCGTGCCAACATCACGCTCGAGTCGTGCGAGATTTCGCACAGCTCGCGCTACGGCGTCTACCTCGAGCAAGCCCACGCTCGGGTCGAGGGGACAGACGTCCACCATTGCGGGTGGGACGGAATCTACGTAAGCAGCTCTTCGCCGACGATCGTCGACACGACGAGCCGCTCGAATCGACATGGTTTGTCCGCGGCGAGCTCGACGCCGACGATTCGAGACAGCCAGTTTCTCGACAACTCGGGGTGGGGGATCTACTTCAACTCCGCGCACGGCGCTCCTCCGATCACCGGCTGCACGGTAACCGGGAACTTCCGGCCGATGATGGTGCCGGCAACGGCGATGCCGAACAGCGACCAGGGGAACGTGCTGTCGCCGAACGTCGTCAATGGAATCTACATTCGCGGCAATCACCGCTCGACGGATCTGCGCCTCGAGGCGCTCTACTCCGGAGAGGCACGGGAGATCAACACGTACTGGATCTCGGGAAGCCTCCGGATGAACGCCGGGGCGAAGCTGACCGTCGATCCAGGGGTCGTTGTGAAATTCGACAGCACTGGCTATCTCGAGATCTACGGCGCGCTGGAAGCCGTCGGTACTGCCCAGAAGCCCGTCGTCTTCACTTCCGATCAGGATGACGAGTACGGTGGGGATCTGAACTACAACGGCTACGGCACGTCTCCGACGAACGGCAGATGGTACTCGATCTACTTCGCCGATTCGGCGAACGACGCCGAGTGTGCGATGGAGCGCTGCGTCGTTCGCTACGGTGGCGGAAACAACAGTGCGAGCATCTACACGTACCGTGCGAACTTCCCGATTCGCCATTGCGAGATCTCGAACTCGTCTTCCTCGGGTCTGCGCGCGTATCAGTCGAACCTGATCCTCGAGGGGAACGACTTCTACTGGAACAGCTCGGACGGACTGCTCCTCCAGTCGAACGGCACTCACTCCGTGACGGGCGGGCGGTTCTACGGAAACGCCAGCGATGGAATCGAGGCACAGGGAAGCGTCGTGCTTTCGGTCACGGGCGCCGAGTTCTTCGCGAACTTCGGGCAGGGCCTGCGAAGCTCTTCGAATCAGGCCGTCGACGCCATCGGAAACTGGTGGGGAGCGATTGACGGTCCTGCAGGAGACGGCCCGGGAAGCGGAGATCAAATCGTCGGGAACATCGACGCGAGCTCCTTTCTTCTCGACGGGAGCGAGTACAGCTTCTTCGACGCGGGAGGAAGCGCTCACGAGGCCTACGGCCTGGGCTTCCCGAACCTCAGTGGTGACCCGTCGACGCAGTGGGGCGGAGGTGCGCTCCACTCGTTCCTCTACGATCTCGATGATCAACTGATTACCGGCGAGTACGTCGGGCTCGCTTCGGGCGCGCCTCACAGGCTTTACCTCGCCTATCTCAACCGGGATGCGAACGGTGGTGCGCAGCGTCTCACCGATATCGACGGAACGGAGCTTCACCCGCGTTGGAATCTACCGACAAGCAATCCTGCGGCTCTGAGCGTTCCAGTTCCTGCTTCCTCCATCGACGACGGGAACTTGCAGCTCAAGTTCGAGGGGATCTCGGGCTTGCGCACCGTCGTTGGGGGCGTGATGCTCCTCCGAGACGCAAGCCCCGACACGACACCGCCCGTGGTCACACTCGATGCTCCGACGGATGGAACGGCGATCACCTCGAGTCGAACGGTGGTCTCGGGATCGTTTGCTGACACGGACAGCGGAGTGCTTCGCGTCGAGGTCGGCGTCGAGGTCCTCGGATCGGGCTCGCCGATCTCCTGGCGACCTGCGACGACTCTCTCGTCGATGGGGCACTGGCGTTACTACTGGGGTGGTCTTGCGACGGGGACATACCGACTTCACGCTCGGGCGGTCGATCGATCCGGAAACCGTGCACTGGCGCCTCAGAGCCCGGAGATTTCGATCGATCGGGACGGCCCAGCCGCCGTATCCGGGCTGTTCGCGCAAGGATTGAGCGGCTTCAATGGGGCGATTCGACTGACCTGGGAACTCTCTCGAGACGACGGAGCCGGTTCGGACGACGTTGTGCGCTACGAGATCTTCCGTCGTCCCGACTCGTCGCCGGAGTTTGCCAAGGTCGGTGAAGTGGTAGCCGGCGCAGCGCAATACGACGATACGACGATCACCGCAGGCTCTGCGTATTTCTACTACGTTCGAACTGTGGACGAGTCCGACAACGGGACCAACTCGGGCATCGTCGGCCCGACGATCTCGACGGGAGAGGTCGACAGCACGCCACCGGAAGATGTGACATCGTTCGTCGCGACTCCGACGCAAGTCGACGGAGCGAACGTTTCCATGATGCTCACATGGACCGGGAGTGCGAACTCCGCGGGCGATCTGGTCGATCAGCGCCTCGCGATCTCACTCGACGGAGTCGTCTTCGGAAGCAACCATCCTACCTACGACGATGGCTCGTTCTTGAGTCTCGGACGGAGCACGAGACGTCACCAGATTGTCGATTTGACGAGCGGGCAGGAATACACATTCCGACTGACGACCGTCGACGAGATCCCGAACGAGAGTGCCGGGGCGACTGTCTCGGTCACACCGACGGGCGCGGCGACCGAGTACGTCACTCTCGGTGGCAATCTCACGGGGGACACCATTCTCGAGGCGGGAGTCTACTACGTCTCGAGTCAGCTCGTCGTCCCTGCGGTTTCTCGACTGACTCTACGACCCGGCGTCGTTTTCAAGTTCCGCTCAGGTCAGCAGCTCGTCATCTACGGCGAGCTGCGTTCGCTCGGAACCCCGTCTGATCCGGTCTACTACACGTCGTTCAACGACGACAGCGTCGGCGGCGACACCAACGGCAATGGCCCGTCGAGCGGCTCTGCCGGGTACTGGCGCCAAGTCTACTTCGAGAATGCGACGGCGTCTCGAATGGAGAGCTCGATCGTGCGGTTTGCGGGTTCTGGAAATGCTTCGGTTCGAGTCTGGCGAACCTACGTCGCGTTCTCGGACTGCGAGATCTTGGACGGAAGCACGACAGGGCTCTACCAGTACCAGTCCTCGATTCTCTTCGAGGACTGCCTGATCGCGCGGCATCCTCAACAAGGGCTCTACCTCGACAGCACCTCGAGCCCGACGATTCGTGGCGTGACGTCTCGCGAGTGCGGTAACGGTCTCTACAACAACGGTTCGACACCGACGATCGTCGACAGCGATTTCCTCGACAACGGCGGCTGGGGAATCTACTTCACGCGCGCCACCGGTATCCCGCCCATTCGGGGATGCACGGTCACGGGGAACGATCGCCCGCTGTTCATTCCGGCGAGTGGCCTACCTGACGAGACGAACACGCTAACGCCGAATTCGCGACCGATCGTCCACATTCGCGGCAATCAGATCGCCTCCGATGTTCGCCTGCGCTCTTGGAGCGACGGCACTCCGGATGAGTTGAGCACATACGTCGTTCATAACGCGCGCTTGACCATTCCCACGTTTCGCTTCCTGACCATCGATCCTGGCGTCGTGGTGAAGTTCGTGGATACGAGCACGGGTATCGATGTCCACGGAGCTCTGGTCGCGCAAGGGAGCGTCGACGAGAAGATTCAGCTCACCTCGTATCACGACGACACCGTCGGCGGAGACTCGAACAGCAACGGATTCTCGACGACACCGCGAGCCGGCAACTGGGCTGGGCTGCGCTTCTACGATTCATTCTTCGAAGGGCAGTCGATCCTCGACCATACGAAGATTCGATTCGCAACGTGGGCCCTCGACCTGC
>CAYZGY010000165.1:0-11989 GCA_964478085.1 uncultured Planctomycetia bacterium | reverse complement strand
CGCGGCGATGACGACGAACTGTCGCCCATCTGCCTCGTAGATCGTCGGTGGCGCGAACCCACCGAAGGGGAGCTTGTACGACCACAGCTCCTGGCCGTTCTCGACATCGAAGGCGCGAATCTTCAAATCCTTCGTACCAGCTGCAAAGACGACACCACCGGCCGTAACACTCGCCCCGCCGAAATTCTCCGTCCCCGTGATCGGCACGCCGCGCTTCGTCAGCGCCTCGTGCTCGCCGAGAGGCACTTTCCAAAGGAGCTTCCCGGTGTTGAGATCGAGACAGTTGAGCGTCCCCCACGGTGGCTCGACGGCCGGGTAGCCCTCCGGATCGAGAAAACGCGACCACCTGTTCTGGACGAACTGCGGACGGACCGGTCGCTCGGCCTTTTGGGCGCCTCCCGGAATGTCGCGCACGAAGAGATAGTCGAGCAGAGCCTTCTTCTCCGCGTCCGAGATTGTCTCGTTGGCCGGCATCAGGCCGCGCCCCGTCTTCAAGAGCTCGAGCACCTTCGCGTCGTCGACTCGGTGCTTCAGAGCAACCAGCGGCGGAGAGACTCCGACGCCCATGCGGTCGCTCCCGTGACACTCCATGCACGCCTTTTCGTAAACCTCGCGCCCCGCCGTCGGTGGCGCCTTCGGGTCGCGTCTCGGCTCGTCGACGTTGATGAGCGACATCAGCCACGGCACCTCGTTCGCGGTGACGAAGAGACGACCGTTTGTCGGATCGGAGCACGCGCCCGTCCACTCGGCCCCTCCGTGCACACCGTAGAACGCGGTGACCTTGCGATGACTGACGGGAAGAAACCAGCCGTGACGCAGACTCTTGTACCGCTGCTCGGCCCAGACGAGCGCATCGACGCCCCACTTCGGCGACTCCTCCGGTTTGAACACTTGCCGCGAGAAGGGCTCCGGAAGCTCGAGATCGAGCTGATACGCGGACGTCTTCTCGCCAGGCACGTCCGAGACAGGCGCTCGTCGGTAGCGAACGGGAAAGATCGGCTTCCCCGTGACACGGTCGAGAAGCAGCGTGTTCCCCGTCTTCGAGACCGCTGCGACCACGTCGATCGCCTTCCCCTCGCGACGGATCGTCGTCAGAACGGGTGGCGCAGGAATGTCGAGGTCCCAAATGTCGTGGGGGATCTCCTGAAAGTGCCAGAGCCGCTTCCCATCTCGCGCGTCGATCGCGACGACGCAGTTGGAGAAGAGGTTGTCGCCGTGATGCTCCATGCCGCGGAAATTCGGCTTCGGCGAACCCGTCGAGATGTAGACGATTCCACGCTTCGGATCGAGCGCCATGCCGCCCCAGCAATTGGCGGCGTTCGGCTGGGTCTTCTCCCAAGTATCGAAGCCGTACTCACCCTCCCGCGGAACGGAATGAAAGCGCCAGCGAGACTCCCCCGTGACGACGTCGAAAGCCTCGACATCGCGCAGGTAGCCGGCGATGACGATCGTCCGCTCGAAGACCGCCGGCGCGACACGCGCTCCTTCGCGGAGCGGCACCCAGCCCTTGCCTCCGCCGAACGCGACATCGGGCTTGCCCGTGATCGGATCCAGAGCGTAGAGCCGTCGCCCCTCGGTCGCGAAGAAGAGTCGCGAGCGTGACCCGTAGCCGCCCGGCCACCACGTGATTCCGCGAAACGCCGGACGACGATCCGCGCGAAAGCGCCAGATCTCGTCCCCGTTCGTCGCGTTGACCGCGACCACGTGCCCACCGACCGTCGGCGCGTACAGGACCCCGCCGACGACGATCGGATTGCACTGGATATTCCCACGACCGTCCTTCGAGTGGTACGTCCACGCGACCTCGAGTCGATGCACGTTCTCACGATCGATCTGCGTCGCCCCGGAGTAGCGGAGACACTCGTCACCACCGTGCGAACGCGTCCAACGACGCAGCTCCTTCGCCGAAGGGAATCCGTTTGCGGGCGTGAGCTCTTCGAGAGGAGCCGCGGCGACGATGCGCTCCGGCGGGAGCTTCGCGCGCTCGGCCGGATCCTCGATCGCCCAAGGGTCGCTCGCCTTACGATCGTACGCGCCGCCCCTGCGACTGGCGAGATCATCGAAGGACCAAAGATCGATCGTCGCCTCGTCTCGCTCGAGCGGCTTCTCGGACGGCACCCCGATCGTTCGGGCGCCTTTCGAGATGCGAACGTCATCGATGACACCCGCACAACCGATCTCGCCACTGACGAGCCGACCGATCGCGAGCTTCCCGGGCATCGGATCGCCCTTTCGCGGCGGCGCCTTCCGATCGAGGACCAACTTTCCATCGACGAAGAGACGAACACGTGCAGGCTCGATGATCGCAGCCAGTGCGTGCCACTTTCCATCGCAGATGTTCACCTCGCTCTTGAACTCGAGGCCTCGCCCAGGCTGGTAGAGGCTCAGCACACCGCTCCCCGAATAGGAGTAGAGCTCCCAGTGCTCCGCGGAGCTTTTCGTATCGCTCGCCACGAGAATGTTGAAGCCGCGTGCATGATCGAGCTTGGCGCGACACTCGATCGTCAGCGGTCGCGTCCGGTACTCGGTCCTACCATCGAGCAAGACACCACCCGAGAGCGCGCGACCGAAAGCGGGCGACAAGGACGCGACTCCTCGAGCCGCGCTGCCCGAGGAGAGCGGCAATCGGGTCGGCGTGCTCGGGACAGGCCGAGCACCAGGCGGAAAGCCGCGAAGTTGCGGGCGCAACCAGTCGAGCCCCTCGAGATTGTCACGAAGGCGCAGCTCGACATCGTCCTGCGTGTGCCCGATCACTCCGATGGGTCCTCGGTATTTCGAGCGAGCGATCACACGGAGCAGCTTCAGGTCGTGCTCTCCCTGCCCGATCTGGAGAATCTTCGGGCGAGCCCACGTGTTCATCCCGTTGAGATTGAGGCAGAGGAGGTACGGGATCATCTTTTCGAGCAACTCGGCGAAGCCATCGATATGACCGTGACCGTGGTGCTGGTTGTAGACGATGCCGACGTGCCCACCGTCGTGATGCTCGCGAAGGTACTCGCAGACCGCGACGAGATTCGCGGGCTCGCCCCCCCAGCCTCCATGATTGTAGAGACCGAGCTTCGATCCGAGCTTCCTCGTCCGCCCGACGAGTGGCAGCATCGCGCGCGCCGCTAATCGAACACGCTCGTCTTGCGTCGGCGCTTTCGGACTCGAGAGAGTCTTCCAGATTTGCGGTCGCAGCCCGTGCTTCTCGAAAAGCGCGAACGCCGCGTCGTGCTGATCCCAGAACGCGAAGAACTCGATTCCCCGCTTCTTGTACTCGAGAATCTCCTGCTCGAATGTCGCGACGTGCTCCGCTCTCCAGTCGTACGCGCAACGCCCGAGCTTCAGCTTCGAGAGCATCGCGGCTCGCTCGACGGGTCCACGCTTCTTGCCGTCGAATGGCACGATGCACCACGCGACGAGATTCTTCTCACCGAAGAGCTCGGTCACGCGCTCGGGGAATCTGCTGCGCACGAACGCGCGACGACACTCCCGTGCAGCAGACGACGATGCCTGCGAAGAGCGAATAGCGGAAACGGATCATTCTTCTCGACCTCTCGCTGTTTCGAAGGATGAGACTCCGGATCGGCGTTTTTCTCGAGTTTTTTGTTCCGCGAACGAGCTTCGCGAGCACTAGTGATCCCATGTCGAAGACCCTCTCCATGACCGCCCTGTTCCTTCTCGCCGCTTCGTCGCTTCGGGGAGCGGACGCCCCACCATTCCTCTCCTACGTTCGCGAGCGCGCGAAATCGCTGCAGGCGAAACCCTTCGGGCCGAAGTCCCTCGAGGAGTGGAAGCGCGAACGCGCGCAGATTCGCGCCGGACTCGCGCGATCCTGGGGATCCTTTCCGGAGACTCCGTGCGCACTCGATGCGAAAAAGCTCGGGGAAATCGACCGCGATGGCTTCCGCATCGAGAAGATCGTCTTTCAGACTCTTCCGGATGTCTGGATGACCGCAAACGCTTACATCCCCGACGGCGACGGCAAGTTCCCGGCCGTCCTTTGCGTTCACGGACATTGGAGCGGCGCGAAGCAGGATCCGGTCGTGCAAGCGCGCTGCGTCGGTCTCGCGAAGCTGGGCTTCTTCGTCCTCGTCGTCGATGCCTTCGGTGCCGGCGAACGCGGCATTCGCACGCCTCTCGGCGAGTATCACGGCGAGCTGACGGCGGCGACGCTCATCCCGACGGGAAAGATCCTCGCGGGCCTCCAGGTCTACGAGAACTCGCGCGCGGTCGACTACCTCTCGACACGCCCCGAGGTCGACACGTCGCGCATCGGCATCACGGGAGCGAGTGGCGGCGGAAACCAAACGATGTACGCCGGCGCTTGGGACGAGCGTTTCCGCTGCGTCGTGCCGACGTGCTCGGTCGGAAACTATCAGGCCTACCTCGGTGTCGCCTGCTGCCTGTGCGAGACCGTCCCGGGCGCTCTCACTTACACCGAAGAGCAGGGCGTCCTCGGACTCGTCGCGCCACGCGGACTGATGGTGATCAACGCGACAAGAGACGGCATCCAGTTCTCACACACCGAAGCGCGCAAGTCGATCGCAGGTGCGAAGAAGGTCTTCCAGCTCTTCGATGCAGAGGCCTCGATCCGTCACACGGTGATCGAGTCCGGGCATCACTACAACCAGCCGATGCGCCAGGCGATGTACGGCTGGATGACGAAGCACCTCAAAGGAGAAGGCGACGGAAGCCCGATCGCCGAGCCGAAGATCGAGACGCTCGATCGCGAGAAGTTGCGTTGCTACCCGGAAGACTCTCGACCGAAGGAATGGATGACGATCCCGCGCTTCGCGGCGCGCGAAGGTCGGCGACTCGTGGCGAAGATCGCTCGGGCAGCCTCGCCAGACGAGGCGCGTCGATCGAATGCTGCGCGACTCGCCGCACTGCGAGATCGGGTCTTTCGAAAACCGTACTCGCCGGACTCGACTCCGTTTGAACAGCCCCAGACGCAAGGCAACACGACGATCTTCGAGCTCGAGAGCGAGCCCGGCGCTCCGATCCGAGTTCGCGGCGACCGCGGCAAGCCCGAGAAGACGGTCGTGGTCTTACACTCGGAGGGACTCGAGAAGGCCGTCTCGAGCGAAATCGTACGAGAGCTTCGGCTCCGCGATACCACCGTCGTCACGATCGACCTCCGCGCGACCGGCAAGACGGCGCACCCACGCGATCGCATCGGAAGCGCCACGGATCACAACTCGGCGCAGTGGTCGCTCTGGACCGGACGCACGCTGCTCGAACAGTGGGTCTGGGACTTGCGGCGCGCGATCGACGTCGTCTCGAAGCACTCCCCGAAGCTGACCGAGGACCTCGCCGTCCTCGGAATCGAGACGATGGGACCGGTCGCGCTGTTCGCAGCAGCCCTCGACGACCGTATCCACTCGGTCGCGACGCGTGGCTCGCTCGCGTCGTTCATCTCCGAGAAGCGCTACGTCAAACAGCGCATCGGAATCCTCGTACCCGGAATCCTGCGGGACGTCGGCGACGTCGAGCACATCGCCGCGCTCATCGCCCCACGACCGTTGCTCGTCGAAGGCGCGGTTACGGGATCGGGTGAGGCGCTCGACCAAGAAGCGCTCGCGAATTCGTACGGGTTCGCGAAAGAAACGTACCAACTCCTCGGCGCCGAGAGCTCACTTTCGCTCCGAACGAAGATCTCAGACAAAGACCTCGTAGCAACGATCCTCGAGTCCGTCGCCAGCGAGTAGATCACGTTCGACAGAAGAATCGAATTCGCTCATCAGTTCGAAGACCGAATCGCCTGCCGATCGTGAAACTCGATGACAAGCTCGAACGTGCGCTCCCAACAGATCGCGAAGAACCGGTGCAGCGCGTCGCGCTCCGGTCCGGCGATCACGAGATCTTCGCCGGGCGCCGGCTGACCTCGCCGGATCGAGTAGTCGCCGAGCAACGTCAGGTACTCGCGACGCTGCTCGACTCCAAGGAGGAGAGGTGGAACGCCGGCGCGCAGGAGCGTAAGATTCGCGAGCAGTCGAGCGAGGCGCCCGTTTCCGTCGGCGTAAGGATGAATGCCGACGAAGCCGAGGTGCACGTCCGTGTAGGTGTCGCAGAGGGCTTCGCGATCCGCGTCGTCCGGAACTCCAGTCTTGCTCGCGATGACTCGACGACGACAGGCACGCGCGAGATCGTCGAGCCAGACCTTGGTGAGGGAGGGCACGTGGCGAGGCTCGGCATACTCGTGCCAGTGAGTCGCGCCATCGGTCGACAGCACGTTCGTTCCGTTCGGCTCGACCTTCCACCGACCGACGGGCGCAACAATGTCGATGACGGCACCGGTCTGCACAGCCCGATGGAGTTCGTGCAGTTGCTCGATCCGTAGCGGGAGCCCCTTTCCGGCCCAAGAGGCCATCAGCCGAAGCGCCTGGGCGTGGCCGTAGAGCTCCTGGTGCTCGCGCAGGCTCTTCCCGCTAACTGTCAGGCCCTCCGTCAGCACGAACATCGTATCGCCGGCCGATATCGTATTGCCCTCGAGGGCTGTCGACGTATGGGTCCACTCGGCGACGAGTGAGTGAGCGAGCCCGCGTCTCAGGTCTGGGTCAAGCCCGGAGAGAAACGGCCAATCACCTCTCAGGGCATCGACATCGCCCCCGCCCCGACCTTCTTCCGCGGCCTCTTGATAATCTGTAAGGGCTTGAGAAATAACCTCTTCAGTCGTTTTCAAGGCACGTGCGAGAGCCGAAATGGTCCCCCGATGTGGACGTGACCGCCTGTTCTCGATCGCGCTGATCGTCGCCTGTCGAAGTCCTGCGAGAGCCGCCAGATCTGCCTGACTCAGTCCCGCCTCTCGACGTAGCTCGGGAAGCGTCTTCATACCCCCAAGCGTATTATACGGTTTCAAAACCGCAAGCGTATTACTACTGAACCGGACCCGAATTCGGCTCGAGCTCGATGCTGACCTCGTCGCCGGGCACGACTCCGACGACGATCTTCGCCTCGAACTGACCCGCCATCGCGGCTCGAATCGAGTAGCTCTGATCCGGGCGGACGGGGCCCAGTAGGAACTTCCCTGACCCGTTCGCCTCGAGCTCGACGATCTGCCTTCCGCGATGCCGTCCAGCCGCGAAGTCCTCTTTCGTCAGATCGCCGCGGAAGAGTCGAACACCGGCCGCCGGGATCGGCTCGTGCGTATCGCTCGCGACCACCTTTCCCTCGACCATCCGCCCGATCTCGAGAACGAAGTTCTGCACGAGTGGTGCTCGCGCGCCCATCCTCACGGGCGAGATCTCCTGCGGAACGAGTGTCTGCGAGGCGCGCTTCAAGGCGCGAACGTTGTGCACGCCCTTCGGAACCGGCACCGAATAGGCCCCCGTACGGTCCGTCTTCCCGTGGACTCCGCGAGACGCGAAGAACCTATTGAGCGCATATCGGTAGTGTGCCGGGAAAATCCAAACGATCGCCCCTTCGACGGGCTCGCCGTTCGAGTCGGTGACGACGCCGAGGACCTGGACAGTTTCGGGAGGAGTCGCCGGCGGTGGCGGCTCGAGTGGCGAAGAGAGGCCGAGTGCTGAATCGTCTTTCTCCCGACCCTTGTCTCGATTCTCGCCACATGTTCTTAAGGCGGTGAGTGCACCGATACCGACGAAAAGCAGACTGACGCAAGCGAACGAAACTCGACGCTGTGTCATGGCTCCGTACCCATTTCGCACCCAGGACCTGTTTCTCGACGGTCAGACCTTCCGAAGGGTCGAGAGTCGCTCACGCGCCTCCTCGAGACCTGGGCGGTGATTTTCCTCGATCGGCCAGATCACCGCGGCCGCAAGCCCGTCGAACGGCTCGACCCACTCCATTCGCCGTGGGAGAACTTCCGCGTGCACCGAGTGGTACACGAAGCGATGCAGATCCTCGACGCTCCGCCAAACGGACATGTTGAAGAAGACGTTCGGGGCACCGAAGAACTCATCGACTCGCCCCTCGGGATCGGTGAAGCGCCAGACGAATCCCGCACTTCGCGCCGCGAGCTCGTTGAACTCGTCGATGCGATCCGTGAACTCGGCCATCCGAGGGTCGGACAGGGGCCAGCGAAAACGCGCGATGTTCGCCTGCGCGATCACGCCGCCGGATTCTATCTCTGGTCGTTCTTCCGACATTTCCACGATGTTCCCGTGCTCCCCCTGTGATCCTAACCCCGTCACGGGAAATCGAAAAAACGCGCAGAGGTAGTCTACGTCGGAAGCTCGTAGCCCTTTCGCCTCGGCCGGTCGAGTAGCGCCGACGCGTCCTTCGCTCCGACGAAGTCCTCCTTCTTCGGATCCCACTCGAGCTTGCGTCCGACCTCTCGCGCGATGTTCGCGAGGTGGCAGACGCTGACCGATCGGTGGCCGATCTCGACGTCGGCGACGGGAAGCTTGCGCGTCTTGATGCAGTCGAGCCAATCCCCGATGTGGTACTTCGCCTGCCAACCCGGGCCTTCCCAGATCTCGGCCTTCTGCTTCGGCGGCGGCGCGGTGATGAGCTCGGCCGGCGTCGCGACGAAACGGTTGCGGTCGATGCGCAGCTGCCCCTTCTCACCGATGAAGACAGCCCCTCCGTGCGGCCCGCCCTTCTGGATCTCGAGCTTGACGACGATACCGTTCGCGTAGCGCATCGAGACGGGAGCGTTCCGTCCCTCCTTCGTCGTCCAGATCTCGACGGGACCCGTGAGGTCCATGCCGAGCGCCCATTGGACTTGGTCGAGCCCGTGCGCGCCCCAGTTCGTCATCTCCCCGCCCGAAAAATCTCGACAGCCCATCCAGCCGCGTTGGAGACGTTCGTTGAACGGCTTCCACGGTGTCGAGCTGAGCCACATGTCCCAGTCGAGCTCCTTCGGCACAGGCTGCTTCGGAAGACCGCCGCACGTGCCCGGGCCGGTGTAGTTGACGCCGACGACCGACTGGAGCTTCCCGAGACCGCCCTTTCGCACGAACTCGCACGCGAAGCGATTCATCTCCATCGAGCGCTGCTGCGTCCCTGTCTGAAAGACGCGCTTGTACTTGCGCACGGCGTTCACGAGTGCACGCCCTTCACGCACGGTCAGCGTCAGCGGCTTCTCGGCGTAGACGTCCTTACCGGCTTGGCACGAGTGGATGCACGGAAGCACGCGGCCGTGGTCGGTCGTCGGGACGATGACCGCGTCGATGTCTTTCGACGCGAGCAGCTCGTGATAGTTCTGGTAGACGCGCCACTTCGCCTTCTTCTCCTTCAGAGCGTGATGGCAGCGCCGCAGGTCGACGTCGCAGATCGCGACGATGTTCCCTTCTTTCGGCACTTGACTCATCAGGAGGCGCGAGCGATGTCCCGAGCCGATGAAGCCGATCTGGATTCGTTCGCTCGGTGGGGTGCGACCGCCGAGACCGACGACATCGGGCGTGACGACGACCGGAGTCGCGAGCGCCGCCCCGGCTGCCTTCAAGAAACGTCGTCGGGAAGCCTTCGCAGTGTGCTGATTTCGATTCATCGCGACCTCACTTCGATACGTCGACACAGACCATGTCACCGCGCGCGTCGCGACAGTAAATCCTGCCGTTCGCGAGCACCGGCGGCGTCCAACACCGACCACGGAGCACGTCTTGGCGACCGAGCTCCTCGAACTTCTTCGGATTCGCGCGCACCGCGGCGAGCGTGCCGCGGTCACTCAAGATGATCAGGCGATCACCGGCTGCGATCACCGTCCCGCAACCGAAGCCCGACTGCCGCCAGGCGACCTCGCCCGTCTTGAGATTCATGCAGACGAGGTTGAGCAGACGACGTGGACGATTCGAGTTTCCGTCGATGCCGTAGAGGAATCCGTCGACGAGAACGCACGTGTCCATGTGGTTCTGGATCGCCTTGTTCTCGTAGGCCTTCTCGAGCTTGCCGCCCGAGACCTTGAAGAGCGCGCAGCCGCGCTTGTAGCCCGTCGAGATGAAGACGCTCTCACCCGCGATGAGCGGAGTCGTCGAGTTCGTGCGGAAGGAAGTCTTCCACTGGGCGAAATCGGAGACCGTGCCGTCCTTCGGGTCAGCGAGAATCACGCCGTCGTTGTTGAGGTTCGCGATGAGCGGCTTGCCACGCCTCGGCGTCAAGAGCATCGCCGAGCCGTACCCCGCTTGATAAGACTCCGTCTTCCAGGAGAGCTTGCCGCTCTTCAGGTCGAACGCCGCCAGCGGGCCGCCGTCGACGATCGCGAGTCCCTTGTAGATCAAGGGAGACGACGAGAAGCCCCACTCGGGCATCCTCGAGCGCAGCGGCTTGCGAATATCGACCTGCCAGCGGATCTTGCCCGTCTTCTTCGCGAAACAGATCAGATGACCTTCCTTGCTCAGCGTCAGGACCATGTCACCGTGCACGGTCGGTGTCGCAGCGGGACCGCCCTCGTGGAGGTTGTCGACGAGCTTGCAGGGGTAGTCGTGCTCCCAGATCTTCTCGCCCGTCTTCGCGTCGAAGCAGTAGACGAAGTCGTGACCTTCTCCGTCCTTGTCCTTATAGCCCATCGTGTAGAGGCGACCATCATCGACGGAGAACGATGAGAACCCCGTGCCCAGCGAGGCCTTCCAGACGACCTTTGCCGGCTTTTTGCTCCAGTCGTCACGCCAAGCGGTCTCCTTCGAGACTCCGTCTCGACGCGGACCACGCCACTGTGGCGAATCGGCGGCCTCGATGTAGCCGGACGTCAAGAGACACGCCATCGCGGCGAACGTAAGACGACGTCGAATGCTACCTGAAGAGATCATTCCTTCCTCGTTATTCGGAGTTCCGAGCTCTGGACAGTCAGGCTACAGCTTCCAGCCTCGACGCCGCTCTTCCCTCAAGAACCGATCCGCCTCCGGACATCCGCGCGCGCGCATGTTCTTCGCGTCCCAATCGAGCTTCTTGCCCGTGCGGTAGGCGACGTTCCCGAGAAGCACCATCTCCGTGAGCGCGCCACCGTATCCGAAGTGACACGTCGTCGGCGCGCCTGTCTTGCATGCGTGGATCCACTCACGGTGATGCCCGATCGACTCGCGGATCCACGGAACAGGCATCCGAAACTCGGCGAAGTCCTTCACGGGATAGAGTCGCCACGACGAGTACTCGGCAAAGAGCTGCCCTTTCGTCCCGACGAAGATCACGCCCGAATCCGAGTACGGAATCTCGTACTTCGCGAGCGCCGGAGGCCCCTTCTTCGTGTGGTAGAAGTGCATCTCGAGCTCGGGCATCGCGACGTTCTTCTCGCGGTATTCGACCTCGCGCGCAGGAAACGTGTACGTGACGTTCATGCTCTTCGCCGACGTCTCCTCGTGAACGGCCGGACCGCTCGCCGAGATCGTGCTCGGGTGCTCGAGGCCCAAGGCCCAGAACGGGATGTCGAGGATATGCACGCCGTTGTTGCCTGTCTCGCCCGTGCCGAAATCCCACCAGAAGCGCCACTTGTACGGCACGTAATCCGAGTGATAAGGACGATCGGGACGTGGACCGAGCCAAAGGTCCCAGTCGAGATGCTTCGGCACCGCCGGATGATGCTTCGGACGCTCTCCTCCGCCACGGTTGCCGCCGATCCAAACGTGGCACTCGCGGACATCGCCGATCGCACCCGAACGGATGAGCTCGACGACACGCCGGTGACCGGTCTTCGCGTGGTGGTGCGTGCCGAGTTGGGTCGCGAGCTTCTTCTCCTTCGCGACACGCGCCATCACGCGAGCTTCCTCGACGGTATGAGCGAGCGGCTTCTCACAGAAGCAATGCTTTCCGAGACGCATCGCGGCGAGGCTCGCAGCGGCGTGCGTGTGATCCGGCGTCGAGACGACGACCGCGTCGATGTCGCCACCGGACGCGTCGAGCATCTTGCGATAGTCCCGGTACTTCCCGGCACGCGAAAACATCCCGAACGAGTCTCCCGCACGCTGCGCGTCGACGTCACAGACCGCGACGATGTCGACCTTCTCGCGCGCCATCGTCAGCAGGTTCGCACGACCGCGACCGCCGATTCCGATGCACGCGACGCCGAGTCGTTCGCTGGGCGCGTTCCCGGTCGCCCAGCCCTCGCTAC
>CAYZGY010000164.1:0-12000 GCA_964478085.1 uncultured Planctomycetia bacterium | reverse complement strand
TCACGACCACAACCACGTCGACACTCGCAAGGAGCTGATCGAGTACGACCCCGGACTCGCACAAATCTGCCGCGAAGTCTTCGGAGACACCGAGCTCCGCTACACCAAACCGACGACTCGACTCGAAGTACACCTCGAGGGTTACGACCCTGGCAAGGCTCCGACGTTCAAGTGGCCCGAACGCGTCCTCGAGGCGCAGCGACAGATCCGTCGAGACGCGCAGCAACGCTCTGACAAGGCCGCGCAGCCCTCTGACAAGGCCGCGCAGCCCTCTGACAAGACGACTCAGTGATCGACGCGAGCTGCTCCGCCAACGCCGCGACACGCTCACGACACACGCGCTCGCTACGCGAGCCGATCGTCGCTGCCCCGCGAACGGCAATGATGTCAGCCGCGGCCCCGACGAGTTTCGGGACACTCGAAGCGTCGACCGATCCCGCGGTGACGAACGTTCCGCCGGTCTCGTGAATCTGCTCGGCCCATCTCGCGAGAGACGCCGGCGAGACGTAGTCGAGCAATGTCGAGCCGTCCTTGGTGAACGTGTCGACGAGGACGACCGGAAATCGCTCGCGACAGGCAAACTCGACGACTCGTGCCGGATCAGGGGCACCGCAAGTGGCAGCGTCGGCGTACGCGACGGCTACAAGATCTGCCGCTCCCCCGGTCTGACGAACGAGGCGTTCGCGCAGGGCGAGGAGCGAGTCTCTCCACCTCGAACGATCGCTCTGCGCCAGCCCCACCTTGAACAGCTCGACGCACTCGACCCACGAGCTCGAGCTCGACTCGTCGACGAGCTCACCGAGGGCCGCCGTCACCGGAGCCCGCCCGTCGACGCGCTCGACGACCTCTCGAAGCACGCGCGAAGACGCGGCACCGAGTGCTCCGTGCCGAGGCTCCTTCACGTCGATGACGTCAGCCCCGCCGGCGAGAGCCTCCTCGGCTTCGTCTGCAGAGCGCACGCTGACGAGGAGACCTCGCCGCTCCTCTCCGACTCTGCCCCCCTCCTCTCCCAACTGTTCAGTCACCGAAGATCAGACTCCCGTGCAGTCGAGAGCATCCTCGGTCAAGTCGATGCCGGGTTCCGGGAACGGCGCGGGCAAGGTTCGGCCGCCGCGGAAGAGGAAGTCGAGAACGAACAGCGCGTCCGTGAGGATCAACTTTCCGTCGTCGTCCGCATCCGCAGCGTCGCGGCAGACGAGATCCGTGTCTCCGAGGAACAGGTGATTGAGGATCGTCACGGCGTCCGAAAGATTGACCGCGCCGTCCGCCGTGGCATCGCCACGAACGAAGGTTTGGACCCCCGAGGTATGATCGACGGCTCCCGGACTTCCGAGCGCCATCCGTGACTGTTGCCAGTTGTGCGGCTGGTCGTTGTCGGTCTCGTCGTCAGGAATGATCAGCTCGATCGAATGGCCGGGGACGACGTCGGGCCACTCGCCACCATCGCGGTAGTCGAGGTAGTCGATCGTCGCGGGATACGACCGGCCGAACTCGCCCGAGTCGAGCAGACGAAGAGTCTCGCCGTTGTTGCTCAGAGAGCCCTGGTAATTACCGAAAACTTGCGCTCGCTGCTCGAGATCAGGGTACCGCTCGAGAAGCGCTGCTTTCGATTTCGCGAAGATGACCACACCGTCCTTCGGCACCTTCGTTCCCAGTGGGAAAACCGCGGTGATTCCGCCATCGATCGCCCACTCTCCGATGTCGATCTCTCGACCCGTCGTGTTCAGAAGCTCGACGAACTCGAGAGCCGAAGTCTCCGCTCCGGGATTCCCTTCATCGGGGTTGCCCGTGGTTGGGTTGAACATCACCTCGGTGATCTTCATTCGCGGATGGTCCTCGATGCCCGCGTGTCGTTTGCGGATGTAGTCCTGGAGGAAGTTTCGGTGCAGGAGGAGCTGGCGCTTGACCTCCTGGACGTTCGAGAGCATGTCGATCGTGTCGACACAGATCAACGGACAATCCGCCCAGCACCGTGGTGCCGATCTCCCCCAACGATCAAAGTCGTCTGCCTCCTCGAGTTCGAGAAACGCGAGCTCTTCGTCGAGGATCGGATCGTAAACGTCGTTGCGATACTTCTCACGCAGGATGCTCGAGAGTCGAACGAGGTACGATCGCTGGAAGAAGCCGTCATCCGCGTTCATGAAGAAGTCCATCATGTAGAGACGCTGCGTATTGCGCTGAACCGTCGTCGTAAACCAAGGATTGAGCTCGAAGGGATGGCTCGTGAGCATGCAATCGTTGATCGTCCCGACGGGCGCGATGCGAGAGTCGAAGAACTTTCCGAAGGTGAGGTCCATGTCCCAAGTGAGCAAGCTCCACTTGTCGACCTCGACATCCCAGTAAAGGAAGTGGTTCTTCGCGAAGCTGTCGATGTTGTTGAGCACGACCTGCGAGATCTGATAGCCGATGAGATGGTCGATATTCGTCTTCTCGGAGTAGAAGAGCGCGGTCGGACCTCCGGCGACGCGAGAATCGGCGTGCATCGAGTCAATGAAGTTCGCGATGCCGTCGAATCCACCGTCCTCGCAGGTCTCTTGCTCCCACAAACTCGCGTACCCATCGACGCTGGGCGCCTGCGCCGTGCCGATCGGTCCTTGCGCGTTCCCAGGCTGCCTCGCCTTGTACAGGCAGTCTTCGCCGTCGAGCCCGTTCCGCTCGAGGAATCGCCCGTCCGGGTGCTCGAGGTAGAGGAAAAGTCCGTGGTAGAGCCCGTTGACGTGCATCCGCACGTGCTCCGTCTCGCAGTACGGGATGCCGAGCTGTCGGATGAAATCCCAGGCAAGCTTCTCGCGGACGAGTGATTTGTCGGTCCACATGCCCTGGAAGTTCATCTTTCGCAGCCCGTCGAAGTACCGGCCGCGATGGAAGCGCACTTTGAGGTTTCGCTTCGTCAGGACGCATGCCGTATTGCCACGGAACCGGATCACGATTTCCGGGTAGACCTCGCCGCCGCACATGAAGCTCGCGCCGGTGAGTCGATCACAGTCGAGGACTTGGTTAATCGCCGTCGGAGACGACGCGTCGACGAGATCCGGGATCCGGAGATGGTAGACCGGCAGCAAGGACTCGGGCTGATCGTCGTTGACGTAGAACCCGTAGAGGTCAACCGGCTCGTCCGAGAGCGGGATCCGCCCTTGATCATCGAGATCGAGGTTCGTCGTTCGCGGCAATGTCTGCGATCGGCCATCCTCGTCGGTCGCCGTGATGCGGTAGAGAATGATCGTGTCGTGCTCGTAAGCTTCGGGCAGCACGGCCCCGTAGACTCCGTCGCCGGCCTCGCCGTCGCGGCTCGATCCATCGTCGAGCATCGGGAGGACCTCGGCGTCTCCACTCTCGACGAAGTACGTGAGCTCGACCGAGTTGATCGGAGTTCCGGACGGCGCACGTACGCGGGCCGAGATCGACGGACGGTCGGCGGACGTCGGCTCGACCGGGAACCTGGTGCGATCCGAGATGAACGGCGGAGGCGCGTCCGAACGTGCCCCGTTGACCTTGCCCGGGCTCGCGAGGAAGCCGTCGACGCAAATCGCGACACCCGCGAGAACGCGTCCCACGAAACGAACGGCCCCACTGACGTAGCGCACGGACATCGAAAGCCGATAGTCGGCGAGGCTGTCGCGCTCGTCACCTTGACGGAACTCGAAGTAGACGGAATCCGCAGCGATGCAGGATTCGCAGCCCTCTCGTCCGCAAGATCCTGTCGTGATGAGACGCAGCCCGGCACTCCCGTCGATACCGACCCCGTCCTCGACAACCGAGTTTTCGGCCAGGCCACGCAAGCGGAGCCCCGTCACACCATCTTCGAAGTCGCCGTTCGTCACCAGGTTGACACCCGGCTCGTCGAGGGGCTCGACGACGACGTTGTCGATGATGTACTCACCCGCCCCGTTGTTCGAGAATACGACGCGCTGGCGACTCAAGCTCGAGAGACTGCCGATCGCCTCGAAGCGCTCGAAACCGCTCGCCGCGGGAAGGCTCGGAGACCAGTTCGCCGGATCGTTGCTGTCGCCGAACGGATCGATCCTCTCGAGACTTCGGCCGGCTCCGTCCGCCGTCCACGACCAATCCCCTTGATCCCGATATCGCACCGAGTCGACCGGCGTGTCGTCCCTGTCGACCAGCACGAGGCGCTCGCCGGCGTTGGCAAGCTTCCCAGAGAAGTCGCCGATCGCGTTCTGGATGCCGAAGCGCAATCGAATGAACTCCGCGTTGCGACAGACGACGAGGAAACTCTCGCCGGCGATCACGGTGTCGTTCGGAAAGGTGAAGCCCGTTCCGACGAGCCGCCATCCGCTGAGGTCGACGTCTTCGGCGCCCGGATTGAAGAGCTCGACGAACTCCTCGAGATGCTCCTGATCACCGAAGGGATGAAAGTGGATCTCGTTGATCACGACGCGCGGCGGCGCGCTGACAGGCGCGGGGCAACGTGCATTCTCGTTGTCAGCGAGCGGCGTCGGGCTCGCTCCCACGCCGGCCTGCCAGCTCGAGGCGGAGTCAGCCGGAGCCTCGAGGCATTGACGCTGGAGGGACTCGCCCCCCCCGTCCGCATCAGCCGGCCAGGGAAAGCGATCGTCGAAGACGACGCCGTCGACGAACGCGCCGTGCTCATCGACGACCCGTACGTCGTCGCCGTCGTTGTCGAACGCACCGGCGAACATCTCGATGGCGGCGATATCGACCGCGGGAAATCCAGCAGCCAGACCGGCGGGATCACGCGCGAGGACGAGCAGCTCTCCGACTCGAAGGATCGTCCCTTCGGCGAAGTCGAACTCGATTCCTCCCTCGATTCTCCAGCCCGAGAGGTCGACCGCGCCCGGTCCGCTGTTCTTGAGCTCGAGGAACTCCTGCGACTTGCCGAACGGCGCCGGAGGGTGAAAGTGAATCTCGTTGATGCGAACAGATGCCGAAAGCCCACCTGTCAAAAGACAAGTGATGGCTCCGATGATCCAGGCTCGCTTCGAGAACAAGTGGCACCTCCGTGAAGGGAGCGGGCTGTATGGAGCCTGCTCAAGACCGGACTTTCGCAAGAAAGCCCCGCAAGAGCAATGGTACGACGTCGCTCGAGGGCGCCCGACGGAAATCTTTTGCGCAGGACGCGTCCGCCGGCCCGCTACGCTACTCACAAATCAGATCGTCCTCGGTCTCATCGAAGCCGAGTTCGGGGAATGGTGGCGGGGGAGGATCCCCTCGTTGGAAGAGAAACTGTAGACCGATCACGGCGTCGTTCACCGCGAGCCGACCGTCGTCATTCGTGTCAGCGGCATCGGGACAGGGGATCGTCTCGATGAAGTCCCAAATGTAACGCAGCGTCAGGACAGCGTCCGAGACGTCAATGTAGCGATCCCCATTCGTATCGCCGCGCACGAAGGGCTTCGAGTCGATTCCGACGACGTCGCCCGGCGTGCCGAACGGTGCGGGGCTCATCTGCCACTCCTTCGCGAGGTCATTGTCGAGAGCGAGATCGAACGACGAGAGCTCGATCGAATGACCGTCGCGAACGTCCGGCCACTCGCCTCCGTCCTCGTACTCGAGGAAATCGATCGTCGCCGGGTGACCCGGTCCTGCGTCGACGAGACGGAGCGCCTCGCCTTCGTTGCTCAAGCTACCGGCGTAGTCGCCGAGAACGATGACGTCGTCCGGAAGATCGGGATACTGTACGAGGAACGCGTCGCGTGACTTCGCCACGATCACGACACCGTACGGCTTGACGATCGTCTCACGCGGAAACACGAACTGAATGCCTTCGGCGAACTGCCAGTCCGTGAGATCGACGTCGCGCTCACTCGTGTTGATGAGCTCGACGTACTCGAGCTCCTCGGACGCCCCGACCGGATTGAACATCACCTCCGTGATCTTCATGTGATCGTAATCGAGCCACGCGCGGTGAAATCGAGCCGTGTAATTGATCAGAAAGTTGCGGTGCAGCGTCACCTGCTCTCGGATCGTCTCGAGATTGCCGACCATCGACAGGGACGTCGCACAGTTCGTGCAGTCGTTGAGACAAGTGACGGGTGATCGCCCCCAGCGGAGGAAGTCGATCTCCTGCTCCGCATCGAGAAGCGCGGAGAGCCGATCGAGCTCGGGCGAGTAGGCCTCCACGTTGAACTTCTCGCGCAAGACTCCGAGCATGCGCACGATGTACGCGCGGCGGAAATAATCCCGATCTGCGCGGAAGAAGAAATCGACGAGGAAGTTGCGCTGCGTATTGCCGTTGATGCGCGTCGTGAACCACGGGTTCAGATCGTCACCCGGGCTGAGCATGCAGTCGTTGATCGTTCCGACGCGACGAGGCTCGAGGCGATTGAGTCGACCATCGAAGTTCTTCCCGATGATCAGGTCCATGTCCCAACAGAGGAGACCCCACTTGTCCGTGGAACGGTTCCACACGAGAAAGTGGTTCTTCGCGAAGCTGTCGATGTTGTTGAGAACGGCCTGCGTCACCTGGTAGCCGATGTGCCACTCGACGAAGGTCCGATCGAGGTGAAACTGGGCCGTAGGACCAGGCGAGGTTTCGGCGTCGTCGTGAAGCGCACCGATGAAGTCGGCGATCTCCGTAAAGTCCTCGCTCTCGCAGGTCTCACGCTCCCAAAGCCCCTCGTACTGCCCGACCGTGTCGGCCTCGCGCACTCCGAGGGACGGTCCCTGTCCACTCGGCTGCTTCGCCTTGTAGAGGCAATCGAAGCCGGACAGGCCGTTGCGCTCGAGATAGCGTTCGTCGGGATGCTCGAGGTAGAGGAAGAGCCCGTGGAAGGCTCCGTTCAGCTGAAGGCGGATGTACTCGGTCTCGCAGTACGGAATACCGAGCTGCCGGATGAACTCCCAGCCGAGGTGCTCGCGAACGAGCCCCTTGTCGGTCCAGATCCCCTGCAGATTGAACTTCCGAAGACCGCGGAAGAGGCGGCCGGTGTTGAAGCGAATCTTGAGATTTCGCTTCTTGAGAACGCAGGCCGTGTTGCCTCGAAAGCGTATGCCGACACTCGGGTAGAGCTCCCCGCCGAACGCGAAGTCGCACTCTTCGAGCAATGAGCAGTTCAGGACACCGTTGATGCTGTCGGGGTTCGTCTCGTCGACGTCGGGAAGAATCAGCTGGTACTCCGGCAGCTGCGTGTCGACCTGCTCGTCATTGACGTAGAAACCCGCGAGCTCGCCACGCGTCACCTTGTCGATATCGGCGACTCTCGGCCACGAGCCGACGAGTCCGCTCTCCGTCCGCGCGGTGATGAAGAACGTCACCGCCGTGTTGTGCGGGAATCGTGGCAGGCTCCCGGAGAACACGCCGTCGCCCGCGACCGAGTCGCCACTCTGGCCGTCGTTCGTCGCGGCGCCGTCGTCGGCCATCTCGACGATGCCGGCCTCTTCCTCGACGCCGGCGCCCTCCGGCATACCGGTCCGCCGTTGCCAGTGGAGCTCGACCGCATCGAGCGCTTCACTGTTGGGAACACGCACGAGCGCCGAGATGATGGTGTTGTCCTGGGACGTGGGCTCGGTCGGAAACCGGCCGAGATCCGTGACGATCGGGGGTGCGGCGGCCGCGAACGAGCTGTTGACCTGTCCGGGACTCGTCAGAACGTCGCGGAAACAGAAGTTCATGCCCTTCAGCATGCCCGCGTAGAAATTGATGCTCCCCGAGACCGGCTTGAACTGAACGCTGAAACGGAACTGACTCGTGTTGTCAAGGCCACGAATCGTCTGAGCGACAGCCTGTGAGGTCGGGCAAATACAATCGGCGTCCGAACACGTGCGATCGCTCCGCACGCGAAGTCCCCAGCTCCCGTCGACGCCGATGCCGGGCTCGATCCTCGAGTCCGCGGAGGCACCGCGCGCTCGCCAATCGCTGAAGTCACCTTCGAAATCGCCCTGGCTGACAACGTTGACACCGGGGTTCGCGAGATCCTCGAGGACGAAGTTGTCGACGATGAACTCCCCCTCGCCGTTGATACCGATCATCGCGCGTTGTCCCGACAGATTGCTGAGCGAACCTTCGAGTGAAACGGTGATGAATCCGTCGGAAGAGAACGTGCTCGAGATCCAGCTCGCAGGGTCTTCGCCGGGCAAGTCGGGGTGGATTCGCTCGAGACTCCTCCCTACGCCGTCTGCCGCGATCGGCCACTCGTCTTGATCACGGTAGCGGACGTAGTCGACGAGGACGCCCTGTGCGTCGACAAGTGCGAGACGCTCGCCGCTGTTCGAGAGGATGCCCTCGAAATTGCCGATGGCGTTGTCGACCTTGTAGAAGTCGCGAACGAACTCGTGATTTCGACACACGACCAACATCCCGCCCGGCGCGAGAACGGTCTCTGCCGGAATGGTGAAGCGAATCCCCACGAAGCTCCAACCGCTGACGTCGATCTCGACCTCCGTGCGGTTCAGCAGCTCGACGAACTCGAGCTTGTCCTCGAGCGTGCCGGCCGGATGGTAGTTGATCTCGTTGATGACGACCGCGGGCGACTCGAGCGGCGGGAGCGGACAGGCCGCGCGCTGATTTGCAGTGAGCGGCGTCGGCAGATCACCGAGTCGACCGCTCCAGTTTCGATACGTCCACGATGGCTCGGTCGCGCAGACACGCTCGAGCGAGGCGCCGTCGCCGTCGGGCGCCTGTGGCCACGGAGGAACGTCTCGATAGTCGACACGGTCGACGTGCGCGTTCGTCGCGTCGACGAGACGGATCGTCTCCCCGCCGTTGTCGAGCACGCCGTCGAAGCTCCCGAAGACCCGACTCTCCGTCAAGCCGAACGCCTCGACCAGCGCGGCGCGATCTCGCGCGACGACGGCGAAGCCGCCCGCGTCGATGGCCGCTCCCGCCGGGAAGCGAAACTCGATGCCATCGGAAAACGACCAACCGCTCAGGTCGACCGCATCGAGGGAATCGTTGAAGAGCTCGACGAACTCGAGCGTCTTGCCGTCGGGAGACGGCGGATGGTAGTGGATCTCGTTGATGACGACCCCGGCTGTCACGTGCGTGCACACGAACAGCAGCGCGGTGCAAAAAGAGCTTCGCCACAGGCGCCAACCCGAAGTCACACGCTCACCACGCGTGCGACGATCACTCTCACGACGAACCGGTCGCGAACCCATGCTCTCGCTTCTCTCACTCTGAGGCAGCCGGAGAGAAGGTTTCCGCTCCGGGTCTGACCGCGTCATCCGACGCCCTTATCGGTCGATGATAAGGGTTAGGGAAGGGATGCCGAACGAGAAAAGCTCTCCGGCGCCGCATCTGGCGCGGCGGGAAACTCACGGAATCCTGACGAGACGCCCGCTTTAGCGATCACGGGCGCTCCACGCGCTTAGCGGTGGCGCACGTGGTAAAAGATCTCGTCGACGTCGGGAAGACGCCAGCTGGCGCGCTTCGAGAAGATGAGGCGGCCGTCGACGCGAACCTCGAAGGCTCCGTCGCGAGACTCCACGAGCCGCGTCTCCGCTCCGAACTCCGCGTAGATCGCGTCGGCGAGCTCGCGGGCGACACGCTCGAGATTCCCGGGGGCGCAGTACTCGATCGTTACGCCACCGGTATCCGGTGACGTCTGGCTCGTGGTATCGGTGCAGGTCGAAGCTTGCAGGCACGAAACCGACGGCGCGTCGGAATCGACGATCGGAGCTTCGGTGCTCACCCACTGTCGGGCGGACTCGAGACGGTTTCGTTTACGATCGAGGGTACGCTTGAGAGTTAGCATTCTGTTTATCGGCGCGTTGAACGGCGAAATTATACGGAGGCGAAATCGCGCATCCAATCCTTTTGACGGGAGCGCCGCGGGTCTATTCGAAGCAATTCCGCCCTAACTTTCGACGGAACGCACGGTGAGGGTGCTCGTATCCGTCACGCCCACAAGCGCTTGTGCACCCTCGAGTTGCCCCACGATGTTGACGTCGCTGGCGGGCACGGGCTTATCGGAAGTGCTCATGGGAGTGCGCCCGAAAAAGATCGCGAGAGCACGGCCCGGAGGCCAATATCCGATCGTCCCGACCTCGACATCGCTCGTCGCGGAGTCGTCGAGACCGCTCGTTACCGGAATCTCGAAGTAGAATTCCTCCCCCCACACGTTCGGACGAACCTCGATCGGCAGGGCCGCCGCGATCGCCTGCGCACACTCCGAATCACCGAGCTCTCCACGGAGACATACCCCACCTACCTCGATTTCGATCGTCGTCACCACGCGTCCGTCCTCCCGTATCGGAATGGTCAACCAGAAACTCGAACCCATCAGCCCCCCAGCTGAACTCGAACGTGGCGTCGATCTGGTTCCTCCGGGTCGACGCCACGATCGAGTCACGCGGCGGGTCGCCGCGTCGTGGCACCATCTCGACGTCCGCCGACCATCGGCAGCAGAATCTCCTTCGACTCCCGACTCATGCGCTTCGTCCGTACTCATTCTCCCCGAAACGCCCGAGTCGAGACAAGACTGCTACGCGCCCGACTCCTGACCCCGACTCGTCTTCTCGATCGAAGGGTGCCGTCGAAGCGCGAAGAATCCAGCGGCGATCACACCGACGCAGAGCAGCACGCACCAAGGCTGAAGGAGCCAGTGGTCGCCCGGCGAATCGGCATCGAGCTGATTCTGGAGCCAGAAGTACGCGAGACCGTTGTACGCCGTGTGAAACACGATGCACGGAAACAGCGACGCCGAGCGAAGGCGGACACCCGCGAGGAGACACCCCACGATCAACGTGGGCATGACGCGGTAGATGCTTAAATCAAAGACGCCGAAGAAGAATCCGACGACGAGCACGGTTCTCCACCACTTGCCACGCGCCGCGTAGTCTCCCTGGAACGCGCCACGCCAGAGAAACTCCTCGCAGATGCCGGGCGACAGGGCGATGACGGCGAACACCAGTAGCGGTGAAACTTCGTCGAAGGAGAGCATCTTCTCCATCGCTTCGCCCAAAGCCGTGGGAAACGGCAGGAACATCTCCTGGAGCTGCATGTACCACGTCACGACGATCGTGCTCGCGAGTGCCATCGGCAGCACGACGAGCAGACTCGTCACGCGAGGCCGCCGCAATCCGAGAGTTCTCGCGAAGGGCCTCTTCGAGACGAGAGGATAGAGGAACGCCGGAATCAAGACCGCCCCCCAAAGGGTCAAGGCGAGACCGACCAGCATGTCGAGTCGACCACTCTGCAGCCAGCCGCTCGAGAGGTAGATCCACAGCAGGCTGACACAGCCGAACGCCAGGGCTCGACGTTGACGCCCTTCGACACTCGCGTCGGTCGCGAGCGGGGCCGGCTCGATAACGAGCACGACATCCTCACGCGTCAGGAGCTGCGCCGCCTTACGAAGCATGATCGCCGCGTAGCCGCACGTCGAAACGAGGACGAGCGCAAGCGGACCGAACGCGAGCTTTCCGACGACCGCTTCTCGCGTCGCGAGGGCGACGTTCGCGATCGGCACGACCGCGACGACGCTCGACAGCTCGATCTGCGGTGCGGCCGCCATGCCGACGGGCACGAGCACGACGAGCGTCAGAGGCAAGAGATACGTCTGAGCTTCGCGGTACGAGCGCGCGTAGGACGACATCGCGAGGAGCAGCGCGCTCGTCAAGACCGCGAACGGCAAGAGTAGAGCGACCACCGTCGCGAGATCTCCCGCAGCGGGCATCATCCACTCGCCCCCCGCTCCCTGCGGCGCCAGGCCGAGTGCGACGGTGACGAAGAGCCCGACGAGGTTGAGTGCCACCGATGCGAGCGATGCGACGAGCACGACGAGGAACTTTCCCCACGCGACTTGCTTCGCCGAGACCGCCTGAACGTAGAGCGTCTCGAGCGTGCCGCGCTCCTTCTCACCGGCGACGAGATCGATCGCGGCGAAGGCGCCACCCGTCATCAGGAGCAAGATGAGCAGGCTCGGCAAGAGTTTCGAGAGACCCGCGGCGCTGCGCTCGACCGCGAGGGAAACGTCTTTCACGTCAACGTCGACGACCGACGCGACATCGACGTTTTTCGACAGCGCCTCGAACCTCTCCTTGAGCAGCGCGACCTCGAGTCGTTCCAAGACAGCGCTGATGCGC